>CADBTF010000060.1 GCA_902797485.1 uncultured Ruminococcus sp.
AATATTTATCAGCAGGCACATGGGCATCCACCTGAGCCCCTGGGGGATATGCCTGAGCCGGGGGCGCATCATGCCCGATATATCGACCTTGAGCACCAGCCGGGCTGCAAGCAGCAGTATTACAACGCTTGTCACCACGATAAAAAGGTTGCCTGCCATCGTAAAGCCGGAGGAGTTGATAAACTCCTGATTCTCGCCAAGATACCTGACGGCGTCGCTCACCAGCGGGATAAAGCTGCCGCTGTGTACTGATGCTGCCAGCACATAGAAGGGGTACGCCATCAGCTTATTTAATAAAACATAAAGTATCAGCAGGGCCGCCAGCTTTGTGCAGTTGATAAACAGCAGCTGCTTCTCACGGCGTCTGGCCTCTGCCAGCTGGGTGTTATAAAGGGGATAGTCAGCGCTTTGCGGATTAAAGTTCAAAACAGACCTCCGAAAAAATTATTCCCTCATAGGGTCAATGACCTCAAAGATACGGTGGGCTATATAGGGCTTGTTCATGGTGTAAAGATGGATACCGTCCACCTCATTTGAGATAAGGTCGATCATCTGGTCGATAGCATAGGCAATGCAGGCTTCTTCAAGAGCCTTGGGCTTATCCTCGAAGCGGTTCAAGATCTTCGAGAGCTTTGCCGGGATAGAGGCTCCGCACATAGAGACCATTCTGAGAATGCTCTGCTTGCTTGTTACCGGCATTATCCCTGCCTCTATGGGAACGTTTATCCCTGCCAGCTCACAGCGGTCTCTGAAACGGTAGAAATCCTCATTGTTGAAAAAGAGCTGTGAGATAAGATGCTCAGCGCCGCATTCCACTTTCTTTTTAAGGTCCAGCACATCGGTTATCAGGTCGCCGGAATCCGGGTGGCCCTCCGGGTAGCAGGCGCCGGAGATAAAGAAACCGGGCTCCTTTTCTTTGATGTAGGATATAAGGTCAGAGGCATGGGCAAAGTCCTTCTGCGGCTCCTGACCCGGTTTAAGGTCGCCCCGCAGGGCAAGGATATTCATTATGCCGTTTGCTTTCAGCTGCTCAAGAATAACATCTATATTCTCCTTGGAGTTGTTTACGCAGGTCAGGTGAGAGATAGGCAGTATGCCGTATTTCTCTTTTATAATAGAGCAGATCTCAATGGTAGAGCTGTCTGCAAGGTTGCCGCCGGCGCCGTAGGTGCAGCTGATAAACTCCGGCCGGACAGCTTTCAGCCCGTCGAGGGTCTCATATATAGTCTCCACGCCGCCCTGATAGTCCTTGGGCGGGAATATTTCCAGAGAAAAGCAAGGGCGCTTGCTCTCAAATATCTTTTTCAGATCCATTTTATTCAACACTCCTCTTTTCAATTACACTATTTATTATATCACTTTCTTTCGGGTATTGCAATTCCTATTTATCAAGTATTATTTATAAATTGTAAACAAATCTTATCTATTCTGTTTAAGGTATTGATTTTTCTGTGCTGTTTGCTATAATAATATTTAGAGTTAGCACTCAAAGCGTTAGAGTGCTAAAATTTAAGCAAAGGAAGGATCTATATGCAAACAAAAGAATTCAAGGCAGAATCAAAACGTCTGCTTGATATGATGATCAACTCTATCTACACCCACAAGGAGATATTTCTGCGTGAGCTTATCTCCAACGCCAGCGATGCTATCGACAAGCTTTATTTCAAGTCTCTGACTGACAGTTCTGTGGGCCTCAACAAGGACGATTTCGCAATCGAGCTTGCTGCCGACAAGGATAACAGGACACTGACTATCTCCGATAACGGTATCGGCATGACTGAACAGGAGCTTGAGGACAATCTGGGAACCATTGCAAACTCCGGCTCCTTCAAGTTCAAGAGCGACAACAACCTTGGCGACGATGTGGATATTATCGGCCAGTTCGGTGTGGGCTTCTACTCGACCTTTATGGTAGCCAAGGAGGTAACTGTTGAGACCAGGGCCTTCGGCTCCGACAAGGCGTTCAGGTGGCAGTCCAACGGCGTTGACGGCTACACAGTTGAGGAATGTGAAAAGGATACAGTCGGCACAAAGATCACCTTAAAGCTCAAGGACAACACCGATGACGAAAACTACGACAAGTTCTTAGAGCAGTATCAGCTGCAATCGCTGGTAAAGAAATATTCCGATTATATCCGCTTCCCGATCAGGATGGACGTGGAGCATATCGAATATGACGATGAGGGCAAGGAGCAGAAGAGCACCTCTCATGACACCCTCAACTCAATGACCCCGATCTGGAAGAAGAACAAAAACGAGCTGACAGATGAGGACTACAATAACTTTTACACCGAGAAATTCATGGACTACACTCCCCCGATAACTCACATACACTCCAAGAACGAGGGCGTTGCCACCTATGATGCGCTGCTCTATATCCCTGCCCGTGCTCCCTTTGACTACTACTCCAAGGACTATGAAAAGGGCTTGCAGCTCTATTCCAGCGGAGTTATGATAATGGAAAAGTGCGCTGACCTGCTGCCGGACTATTTCAGCTTCGTAAAGGGTCTGGTGGATTCCGAGGACCTTTCGCTGAACATCTCCCGTGAGCTTTTGCAGCATGACAGGCAGCTAAAGATCATCGCCCGCAACATTGAAAAGTCTATCAAGAACGAGCTCACCAAGATGCTCAAGAACGACCGGGAGAAATACCTGAAATTCTACGAGACCTTCGGCCTGCAGTTCAAGTTCGGCATTTATCAGAGCTACGGCGCTGCCAAGGACACCCTTGAGGACCTGCTGATGTTCACATCTTCCTTTGAGAACAAGAATGTTACTCTGGCGGAGTATGTGGAGCGCATGAAGGAGGGCCAGAAGGAGATATACTACGCCTGCGGAGAGAGTGTTGACCGCATCGAGATGCTGCCGCAGCTGGAGCGTGTCAAGGACAAGGGCTATGAGGTGCTCTACCTGACTCAGGACGTGGACGAATTTGCTATCAAGGTAATGATGAAATACAAGGACCACCCCTTCAAGTCCATTTCCGACGGCGACCTTGACCTTGAGACAGACGAGGAAAAGGAGGAGGCAAAGAAGACCTCTGAGGAGAACAAGGATATGTTCACCTTTATGACCGAGGCTTTGGAGGGCAAGGTCAAGAGCGTACAGCTTTCTTCAAGGCTGAAATCCCACCCGGTATGCCTTTCTGCCGAGGGCAACATCACCATTGAAATGGAGAAGGTCCTGAGTGCGATGCCTCAGAACGAGAACAAGGACGTAAAGGCCACAAAGGTGCTGGAGCTGAATGCTTCCCACCCGATCTTTGAAAAGCTGAAAGCTCTCTATGCTGATGACAAGGACAAGCTGAAGAGCTACACCAAGCTGCTTTACGATCAGGCGCTTCTGATCGAGGGTCTGAGCGTTGAGAACCCGGTGGAGTTCGCAAACCTGATCTGCGAGCTTATGGTATAAACTAAAAACAAAATACAGAATGCAGCCTTCACACCCTTGGTGCGGAGGCTGTATTCTTAAACTCTTAAACACAAACGCCCCGCAGGTCAAGCCTGCGGGGCATCTGCTTTCATCTGATCATACTTTTACAGCAGCGCTGTCTGCGCTATAGTAATATGTCTTGCCGATCACCTTGTAAGCTCTGACCATAACATAGAGCTTATTGCTGACACCGGTTATTGTGTAGGAGGTGGTGCCGGGCTTCTTTACAAAAGCCTTGCGGGTGAAATTCTTGCCGTCAGCAGAGGTATACACTGCATAGCCGTCGCAGTTATCAAGCTTGTTCCATGTGACCTTAATGTTGGCTGCGGAAGGTCTTGATGCAGATACATTCGTTACTGCATCAGGCTTGGTCACTGCCTTGATAGTTGCGGAATAGCTGCTTACAAAATCATTGCCGCCTGCTGCCTTATGTCCGCATATGCAGAACTCGTAGTTGGTGCCGGAGGCCAGACCGGTAACGGTATAGCTGTAGTTAGTAGTCGAAGCTATCTTCTGCCAGGAGCCGTTTATCTTCTGATAGATGTAGTAATCGGCTGCGCTGTTGTTTCCGGCCCATTTGAGCTTAACACTGTTCTTTTCAGAAGCGGAGAGCTTAACACCTGTTACCTTGCAGGGCTTGATGTTGAAATTTACGAGCTTGGAGCCGCCGAATTCGCCGAGACCGGTTATTCTGATGCTTGCCTTGCCGACCTTGGTGTTGTTGATGTAGGAAAGCTTGTAGTCAACGCCCTTGGTGAGCTGCTTGCCCTGGAAGGTCACCTTGACAGCGGGCTTTATAGTAGTGCCTGTGTAGGTCTGGGAGGGGATAATTCCGATAACGCAGTCCTCAATGGACTTGGAAAGATTTGCCTGTACCGACTTGGTGGAATAATTGCCGTAGGTGTCGTAGGCATAGATCATTGTGTTATATTCGCCTAATTCGTAGTTGTGATCGGAAGCCTTTACTCTGAAGGTGGCAGTATTGCCGACTACCAGGCCGTCGCTTACAGCGGTGGTCTCCCACTTCTTGGGGAGGTCATCGGTGGAGTTGGCAGATGTCCATGTGGGGAACTTAACAGTTTTGATGCCGCCGACGGCATTAACGGTGCAGGTAACGGTGTAGCCGTTGCCTGACTTGCCGGTAATTTTTATATCGGAAATAACAGGAGCTGTGCGGTTCACAAGAGTGTTTATGGTAGTGCTTGATTTCAGGCCGGCCTTGTTATAGGCATTAACTGTAGAAACATAGGTGTCGCCTAAATTGCCGAAATCCTTAACAGATACCTTTGAGGTGGCAGTGGCGTTGATGCCGCTGGCTGACACACTGACAGTCTTGGCTGCGGAGCTGCCCTTGCTCTTGGGATAGGTCACAAACTCAAAGCGGGTGACGCCCTCGTAGTCGCTGGCGGAGGCAGTTAAGGTGAAGCCGTCCTTAGTAACAGCGGAAGCCTTGAGGCTGTTTACCTTTGGAGCTGCCTTCGGTATCCTCTGCTCAACGCCGCCGATATAGAGGCGGTAGAAATGAGCGTCGTTCTTATTGATAGTACGGTTGATGGTAGAGACCAGCTTGTCCTCCCAGTTGGTCCATTTCCAGTTCTGCTCGATAAGGATAACGTTATTGCCGTCAACAGCCTTGACTATGCCCACATGGGAATACTCAAAGTTCTGCATGATGTCGCCGGGGACAGGGTTTGTTACCTCTCTGAGCTCGGCGGTCTTTCCGTTGATCGGGAACACCTTCGGCTTGCCGTCATAGGTGTTTATATCGTAGATGATGGCATTGAAGAAATGCCTGTAGAACTTATCCACATAGCCTGCGCAGGAATACGGGCCGTCCCACTTATAATAGGTGATATACTGGGCCTCTATCCCCATGAATTCATCGACTACCTGTCCGTCATAGGTGATATAGACATTCTTCTGAGTGAAATCATAATCCGCAGAGGCGGTGATCGCCGGAAGAGATGTCAGCATCATACAAACGGCACTAATGACAGACAGCAGCTTGGTTCGTAGTTTTTTCATTTTATGATATCCTTTCTTTGATTTTTTGCCAAGTCCAACAGAACGGACTAAAGCGGCACTGAATTAATAATACCACACCGGTTACAAAATAACAACACCCCCATACCAATTTCTACATTTTAAACAAACACAATTAGACAAATTCTACAAAAAAATATATACGATGTTTGAATGAGATGTTCTGCTTTAAGCACATATATTCTTTTTGCGGTACGATAAGCTGTACACTCATTTTGGGCTGTAACCTTTTGACTTATTCAGCGGCAGCAGATTTCCGGTATCTGAACCGCATTTCTAAAGACGTTTTCAGCCAAAGGTTACAGCAGTAACAAAAAATGGCTGAAATTGTAACCTATGGGAGTGTATTTTTTATGTATCACGTTCTGTTCATCTTGACAACCTGCGATATATCGTGTAAAATTATAACAGCAAAATATGCAGGTAAGGCTTTCTGATGAAGGCCGCCGTTATTATTCCGGAGGGATACTATGGACCAAAACAAAAAGCCCAGAGCCAGACAGAAATTCATGGCCGAGGGTGACGGAAACGCCAAAAAGAAAGGTGAGGGGCTCAACACCGGACCTGTCGGGCCAAAGGACGATTACGGCAGCAAGCTCCGGGCTGAAACTGCCCAGAACGAAGCACCGATACAGCTGAACCCCAAAATGCTCATGATAGGCGGTATAATACTAATACCGATCATCATCATAGGCATTATAGTTTTTATGAAAATGGGCGGCACAGAGGGCCTTGGGCAGCTTGTAGGCGGAGATACTCTTCCCGGCGGCTTCTCAGGGGAGACCACCAGCGGCTATTCACAGAATGCTCCGGTGGCGGTAGATAACACTGTTGCTTCCGGCTCACGCACTAAGTTCACATCTATCAAGGGCAACGGTCAGGACACTGTTACTATAATGGTATATATGTGCGGCACCGACCTGGAGTCAAAGCACAGCATGGCCACCAGCGACCTGAACGAAATGGCTCAGGCTGATCTTGGCGACAAGATAAACATTATCGTTTACACCGGCGGCTGCAAGAACTGGAAAACTCAGGGCATCAGCAATGACGTGAACCAGATCTATCAGGTGCAGAAGGGCGGCTTAAAGCAGCTTGTAAAGGACGACGGCAGCAAGAGCATGGTTGACCCTTCCACCCTTTCAGGCTTTATCAAATACTGCACGCAGAACTTCCCTGCTGACAGAAACGAGCTCATTCTATGGGACCACGGCGGCGGCTCTGTGACCGGCTACGGCTACGACGAGAAGAATGCCCGCAAGGGCTCCATGAGCCTTGACGGCATCAACCGTGCCCTGAAGGACGGCGGGGTGAAGTTTGATTTTGTAGGCTTTGATGCCTGCCTTATGGCTACTGCCGAAACTGCTCTTATGCTGGGGCAGCACGCAGACTATATGATAGCCTCCGAAGAAACAGAGCCCGGCATAGGCTGGTACTACACCAACTGGCTGAACAAGCTTGCCAAGAACACCTCTATGCCGACTGTTGAGCTGGGCAAGAACATAGTTGATGATTTTGTTGAGACCTGCGCTGCTAAATGCAGAGGCCAGCAGACCACCCTCTCTGTAACCGACCTGGCGGAGTTTGCTAACACTGTTCCTTCAAAGCTTTCGGCATTTTCCAGATCTGTCAGCTCCCTTATTGAGTCTAAGAGCTATCAGCAGGTATCTGATGCCCGCTATCAGGCAAGAGAGTTCGCCCGCAGTTCAAAGATCGATCAGGTGGATTTTGTTAATCTGGCCGAGAACCTGAACACTGACGAGGGCAAGGCTCTGGCTGATGCTCTGAAAAAGGCAGTCAAGTACAACCGCACCTCCTCCAACATGACCAACGCCTACGGCATCTCAATTTATTTCCCTTACCAGCGGGCTTCTATGGTGGACAGCGCTGTTTCCACCTACAGCTCTATCGGCATGGATCAGGATTATTCAAAGTGCATCAGGCAGTTTGCAAGCCTTGAGACCAGCGGCCAGATCGCAGCACAAGGCACAGCCTCTCCGCTGGCAGCACTGTTCGGCGGCGGTTCAAGCGGCTCCTCCGGAGATTCCAGCGTTATCGCTTCCCTGCTTTCAGGCTTCCTTGGCGGCGGCTCCGGCAAGAACATCGAGGGCCTCACCGACGAAAACACAGATTTCATGAAGGAATCCAATCCGGCGCAGGATTCAGAATTCTTAGCGGCTAACTATTTCAAGACCGAGAACCTGAACTGGCAGAAGTCCGGCGAGAAGTATTATCTTGACATTCCCTCTGACCAGTGGAAGCTTGTTCACAAGCTTGACCTGAACCTCTTTATTGATGACGGCGAAGGCTATATTGACCTTGGACTGGACAATGTATTCTCCTTTGACGGAGACAAAATGATAGCAGACACCGGCAAAAACTGGCTCTCTATCAACGGGCAGACTGTGGCCTACTACCATCTGGACACCGTAGAGGACGGCAGCCGCTTTATGACCACCGGCTATGTTCCGGCACTGCTCAACGGTGAAAGAGTAAAGCTTCTGCTCTCATTCGATACCGAGCACCCGGAGGGCTATATCACAGGTGCAGTTCCCGACTATCAGGGTGTGGAGACTGACCTTGAGGCAAAGGCCATGACCGGCCTTGAGATCGGCGACGAGCTCACCTTTATATGCAACTACTACTCTTACGACAAGGAGTTCAAGAACAACTACCAGCTTGGTGACCCCATCAAGGTCACTGAGGATATGAAGATCAGAAACGTTTCTATCGGTGAGGATTCCAAGATCAGGCTCACCTACCGCTTCACAGACATCTACAATCAGGCTTACTGGACAGAGCCGGTAGTTATCGAATAAACTCAAAGCCTGCTTCCTTCAAAAGAGAAAGCAGGCTTTTTTTATGTCAGTTATAAAAGCACGCCCTCGGCAGAACAGCCAAAGGCGTGCTTGATTTTTTAGTCAGTTTGACCGAAGGAGCTCAGCAGACAGGAACTATCCAGCCGAAGGTATCATCGATCTTGCCCCACTGGATACCGGTCATGGTATCATAGAGCATCTGAGAGATAGGCCCGATCTTGTTATCGTTGATAGTCATGATCTTGTCGCCCCATTTCAGGTGGCCTACAGGAGAGATGACAGCAGCAGTGCCGGTGCCGAATACCTCGTCAAGCTTGCCTGCATCATAGGCGTCAGCGACCTCCTGAATGGTGATGCGGCGCTCGGAGACCTTCAGGCCCTTAGCCTTGCAGACTTCAAGTGCGCTCTTTCTGGTGATGCCGGGCAGAACAGAGCCCTGAAGCTCAGGTGTGATAACTTCGCCGTCGATAACGAAGAAGATGTTCATAGAGCCAACTTCCTCAATGTACTTTCTCTCAACGCCGTCCAGCCAAAGAACCTGCTCGTAATCCTGCTCATGAGCCTCCTCCTGGCCCTTGAGGGAGATAGCGTAGTTGGCAGCGGTCTTTGCGAAGCCTGTGCCTCCGCGAACTGCTCTGACGTAGTTATTCTCAACATAGATCTTAACAGGGTTAAGGCCGGTGGAGTAATAAGCGCCGGAGGGAGAGAGAATGATAAGGAAGAGATAGTGGTCAGCGGGGCGAACACCTACATAAGGGTCGGTAGCGAAGATAAAGGGGCGGATATAGAGTGCAGCGCCGTCTGTATGAGGGACCCAGTCCTTCTCGATCTCAACAAGCTTCTTGGTGGCCTCGATCATGAACTCCTCGTCGATCTCGGGAATGACCATTCTCCTGGCAGAATTGTTAAGTCTCTTGTAGTTCTCGTCGGGTCTGAACAGCTGGATACCGCCGTCAGCACGTCTGTAGGCCTTTAAGCCCTCGAAGATCTCCTGACCGTAGTGCAGGCACATAGCAGCAGGGGAAAGGGAGATCTCGCCGTAGGGAATGATGCGAGCATCATGCCAGCCCATGCCGGTGTCATAGTTCATTGCAAACATATGGTCAGTAAAAATGTGGCCGAAGCCCAGCTTGGTCTCGTCCTGGGGCTTTTCCTTGGGAGCCTTGGTAAGCTCAACTCTGATGTCCATTATAAGAATCCTTCTTTCTTAAAAAATTACTATGTATTATTATACCACCTTTTCCTGCATATTTCAAGTGCTTTTAAGGT
>CADBTF010000061.1 GCA_902797485.1 uncultured Ruminococcus sp.
CATATTCCTGACAAGGGCAACGTTTATCAGCCCGGTGACGCTCTTGGGTGGGTCGCCGTAACGGTCTATAAGCTCGTCGATAACGTCCCGGCTGTCCTCCTCGGAGATTATAGAGGCTATCTTTTTGTAGGCATCTATCCTTTGGGGAAGGTCCTCAATGTAGTTCTCGGGGATAAAGGCGTTTATTGAAATATCCACCACGCAGTCCTCCGGTGAATGGGGAAGCTCTGTGCCCTGCTGCTCGGCAATAGCCTCGTTCAGAAGCCTTAAATACATATCATAACCGACTGCCTCCATATGCCCGTGCTGCCTTGCACTGAGCACCGAGCCGGCGCCCCGTATCTCCAGATCACGCATGGCGATATGGAAGCCGGACCCGAACTGTGTGAACTCTCTGATAGCATTGAGCCGCCTGTTTGCCACCTCTGAAAGCACCTTGCCCCGTCTGAAGGTCAGGTAAGCGAAAGCTCTTCTGCTGGAGCGTCCGACACGCCCTCTTATCTGGTGAAGCTGGGAAAGCCCGAGATTATCTGCGTCCTCAATGATAAGGGTGTTTACATTCGGCACGTCTACGCCGGTCTCGATAATGGTGGTGCATACCAAAATATCTATCTCACGGTCGATAAGCTGGCGCCATATCTCCGAAAGCTCCTGCTCGGACATCTGCCCGTGAGCTACGCCTATTCTTGCTTCCGGCAGCTGCTTGGTCAGTCTGGAGACCACCACCGGGATAGTCTCTATGCGGTTATTGAGATAGTAGACCTGACCGCCCCGGCGCAGCTCCTTGAAGATCGCCTGAGCAACAACACCGTCGTCGTGCTCGATAACATAGGTCTGGATAGGCTGCCTGTCCTGGGGAGGCTCCTCTATGACTGACATATCCCGTATCCCCGAAAGGGCCATGTTAAGAGTTCTGGGGATAGGTGTTGCCGAGAGAGTGAGTATGTCCACTCCCTTGAAATTCTCCTTGAATTTTTCCTTATGGGCAACTCCGAAGCGCTGCTCCTCGTCGATAATGGCAAGGCCAAGGTCCTTGAACTCCACGTCCTTCTGGACAAGGCGGTGGGTGCCGATAACAATATCAACAGTTCCCTTTTTCAGCTCACGGATAACCTCCTGCTGCTGCTTGGGTGTCCTGAATCTTGAAAGCAGCTCCACCTTGACCGGGAAATGCTCAAAGCGCTTGATAGCCGTCTGATAATGCTGCCATGCAAGCACAGTGGTGGGGCACATTATGGCGCACTGCTTTGAATCCAGCACGCACTTGAAGGCTGCTCGCAGGGCAACCTCTGTTTTGCCGAAGCCCACGTCGCCGCAAAGGAGCCTGTCCATGGGGGACTGCTTTTCCATATCGTCCTTGATCTCGTTGATCGCCCGCAGCTGATCGTCGGTCTCCTGATAATCAAAGCGCTGCTCGAAATCGTTCTGCCAGTCATTATCCGGCGAAAAGGCAAAGCCCTTAGCCTTCTGGCGCTCGGCATAAAGCTTGGTGAGCTCGTCAGCCATATCCCTGACTGCTGCCTTGACCTTGGAGCGGGTGCGGTTCCATTCAACAGTGTTGAGCTTATTGAGCTTAACGTGCTCGTCCTCCCGGGGGCCAATGTAGCGGGAGACCATATCCAGCTGTGTTACCGGCACATAAAGCACATCGGTGCCCGCATACTGGATAGAGATATAATCCTTCTTGACACCGCTGTTTTCCAAGTTGCGTATGCCCATAAAACGGCCTATACCGTACATGGCATGGACAACTAAGTCGCCCTTGGCAATGTCTGAAAGGGAGCCGATCTCCTCGCCCTTTTTGTGCTTGTATTTCTTCTTTTTTGAAACGGTCATGGACTTCATCTGAGTGATGACCGCACACTTGGCATCAGGCAGCTCAAAGCCTCCGGACAAGCAGCCTGTCCTCAGATAGACCACCCCTCCCACAAGGGGGCTGTCGTCGGTCATGACTCTGGCATCAAAGCCGTCGTCGCAGAGGTCCTTGGCGATGATCGGGAGGGTCTTTTCAGAGCCCGCCAGCACGATAACACAGTAGCCTGCATCAGTGAAGCTTTTCAGCTCCTCCTCAAGATGGGTGATGTTGCCGCCCCATACACCGGTCTGGCGGCAGTCGGAGTTGATGAGCTTCTTTAGCTTTATATCGTTGAGCTGGCGCATAAATGTGTCCATAAAAACGGACTTGAATTTCAGTGCTCTGTGCATCAGCTGCTCAAACTCTATGGAATAGCCCTCCAGCCGCTTGAACATGACGCCGTCCTCCACCAGCAGGGATATATCTTCTCTCAGCTGGGTCATCACAGCCTTTGAGCGCTCCATGCAATTTTGGTATTCGCTGATAATGCAGACGCTCTCTTTATATTTGAAGTGGTCAAAGACTGTGTAGGTATCGTCATAGGCAAGGGTGTAGTATTTGTCGAGATTGGTAAGTGTGATGCCGGCCTTGACGCACTCAATGTCCTTGTAGATATGGGCTCTGATCTTATCCGTCAGCTTGCCCCGCACAGAGGCCGCCAGAGCTTCAAGGCGGTTCACCAGCTCGGCGCTGTCAGGGAAGATGATCTCCAAGGCCGGGAAAACGGTGATGCGGTCTATTGGGTCAGTCCTGCGCTGGCTGTCAGTATCAAAATATGAAATAGTGTCTATTTCGTCGTCCCAAAGCTCCATACGCACCGGGCACTTTTCTGACACCGGGAAAATATCAACTATAGAGCCCCTGACTGCAAACTGCGCCTGGCCCTCTACCTGCTCTGTGCGGCTGTAGCCTGCCGCCACAAGCTTACGGCAAAGCTCGCTCAGCTCCACCTCTGCTCCGGCGGAAAGGCTGAATGAATGATCTATCAGCTCAGAGGGCGGGATAGTGGCCTGCATAGCTGCTTCTACCGAGGCTGCAATGACCTTGCACTTCCCCTGTGAGAGCTTGGAAAGAGCCTCTAATCTGGCCCGTTCATACTCTCTGGAGATACCTTCCATGTTGGCGAAATTCAGGTCCTTTGCCGGGAAAAGCACAGCCACCTCACGCCTTGCAAGCTCGTTGATGTCTGCCACCAGTCTTGTGCAGGCGGCTTCGTCGTCGCAGATGACTAACAGCGGGCGCTTTCTGCTCATGTCCATGCAGAGCAGAGCTTTATGAATATTTGAAACTCCCGTTAATGCACAGGGAGTGAAGCCGCCGTCCAAAGCACGGTTGAGCTCACGGTAAAAAGGCAGCGCCTCACAGGTTTGAGAAAAGATGTTCATTTGTGATACCTCAGTTAAATTTGTTCATAGCTTCGCTTATCTTCCCGCTGACGATCAGCTCCGCTGCCGGCATGACATTGGCAAGGACCTCCGCAAGCTTGGATTTTTCCTCGTCGCTGAATTTGCCCAGCACCCAGTCCTTCAAATCATAATCCGGGTGGGGCTTCTTTCCGACGCCGATCTTTATTCTCGGGAAATCCTCTCCGCCGCAGCACTCGATAATGCTTTTCAGGCCGTTGTGCCCGCCTGCGGAGCCCTTCCGCCTGATGCGCATAGCGCCCACGTCCAGAGAAATATCGTCAAAGATCACCAGCACTTTGTCAAGGGGTATCTTGTAGAAATTCATGGCCTGCGAGATCGCCTCGCCGCTAAGGTTCATGTAGGTCTCCGGCTTCATCAGCAGGCACTGAACACCTGCCACTGATGCTGTGGCTGTCTTGGCCTTGAATTTGTAGGTGCTGACCTCCACGCCAAGGCTTTTTTCAATGGCTGACATAGCCATAAAGCCGGCATTGTGGCGGGTCCTCTCATAGTCGATGCCGGGATTGCCCAGCCCTGCGATAATGAACTCCGGCTTGCCGCCCTGCTGCTCAGTTCCCTTAGAGAGCCTGTCGAAAACGTCCCATATACTCATGATACTGCTCCATTCCAATTATTATTCAACGCACAAGAACCCCGCCTCTTGCCAAGGCGGGGTGGTATGTTTTTTATATTATAGCACGTTATTCCGGATTTGTCAAATAGTAATGTTCCGGAAAGGGATAATGTAAATCATCAAAGCTTGACACATTTCCAAAAATATGATATAATACTATCGGAGCAGTCGTATAGCGGCAGGCGGTTTCTCCCGCAAGGGAGGTGATAGCAATGGTGACATTCACAGAGCTTTTCGCTTTTGTGTCTATGCTTACAGGCGTTATCACGTTATGCTATCTTGTTTTCACGAACAAGAGAAAGTAACGTTTCTACATAGAAAGTAGGAAACACCGCCCAATCGACCAAATTGACGGTGTTTCTTTAAGCAACAACAATTTGGAGAAACCGCAAGCCATAAGGCATATACGGCTGCTTTTCTCTATAGTTAATAATAACATATTTTTGACGGTTTGTCAAGAGGGCAAAAAAGAAGCCCGCCGAAGCGAGCCTCTTAAATTTGTGTTTTCCCTGAGATTAGAAGGACTGACCGAAAGTATGAGTAGCATCAGGATCAGTCTCAGGATTCGGATACTGACCGATAAGCTCCTTAGCGTCGTCAGCATCTGCCCACTGTGCCCAAGCGACCTTCTTCTTGGCGTTAATCTCGAAAGAAACAGCGCCGGAAGCAGAACCGTTGTCAGCCATAGCAGTATCAACAGCATCGCAAAGAGCGGTATTCTTGGTTGAATATCCACTCCAGTTACTCTTGAGAGGAAGCTTAGCAATGATTGTTTCAGCTTTTACATCCCCAACCTTGCCCTCAGAGATGAGGTCTGTGACGCAGCCGGAAGCAGTTGTGTAAACGAGTTTTGCGTTTGAGTTTGCGGACTTCAGCTTGGATTTCTTAACGTAGCCTAACATCGAAGGAACGAGGATAGCCGCCAAAATGCCGATAATGGCGATAACTACGATAAGCTCTACCAGTGTA
>CADBTF010000062.1 GCA_902797485.1 uncultured Ruminococcus sp.
CAATACACAATACACAATACACAATACACAATACACAATACACAATACACAATACACAATACACAATACACAATACACAATAAAGCCCTTTCCGTATTTTCGGAAAGGGCTTTATCTGTTTATACTCTGGTATCTCATTGACTAAATGACATAGAACCAATTGTCGGCGTTTTCAAATTCGGATTTCTTCACCGGCTTGGATTTTCCGAAGCTGTAGAGAAGCTCCTGAGTCTTGATGCTGACCCTTGCTCCTGCCGGGACTGAGGAGGTTATAAAGGCGTTGCCGCCGATAACCGCATCGTGGCCGACGATAGTTTCACCGCCGAGTATAGATGCGCCGGAGTAGATGGTGACATTGTCCTCAATGGTGGGGTGGCGCTTTTTATTTTTAAGGCTCTGCCCGCCACGGGTGGAGAGGGCTCCGAGAGTAACTCCCTGATAGACCTTGACATTATTGCCGATAACAGTAGTCTCACCGATAACGATTCCTGTGCCGTGGTCGATAAAGAAATACTTGCCCAGTGTGACGCCGGGGTGAATGTCGATACCTGTGCGGCTGTGAGCGTGCTCTGTCATCATACGGGGAATAAGCGGCACTCCCAGCAGAAACAACTCATGGGCGATACGGCTGGTGAGTATAGCATAAAGGCCGGGATAGGAGAAAATTATCTCGTCCTTGCTGTAGGCCGCAGGGTCGCCGTCATAGGCTGCCTGCAAGTCGGTCTCGATATACTCTCTGATCTTGGGTATCTTTTCCAGAAACTTAAAGGTTATCCGCTCTGCCTCGGCAGTGAGGGCTGCTTCGTCAGCGCCGGACAGCTCCTCCTTGTAGGGGAGCACGACTTTTATCTGCTTGATAAGATTGTAGATCACGTCCTCCAGCAGCATGGTGGTGTTGTTGCGGATAGTATAGGTGCGGTAGCTTTCGTTTTTGAAATAGCCGGGGTAGATCAGCCTGCGGAGCTTTTCAAGAATGTCGATGACTGTTTTCTTTTCCGGGTGGCCGAAGCGCTTGATCTCATCTATTGACCTGCCGCCCTGATAGTCTGAGAGCAGGCTGTCAACAAGGCCGTTTATCCTCATGGTAAAATCGTTCATGTTATCACTTCCCTGTATATTCTATGCACAAAGGCGAAGTCCGGTCCACAGGCTTATGACATGAAATCGACTTTAAGGCTGTTTCCCTCAAAGGCCGCAGCCTTTGAAAAGGTGATGCTCATATGCTGGTCGTCAGTGAAGCCGACGGTGTCGCCGTCCTTGAAATTGAAATCGCCGTTAATGACATAATCGCTGAGAGACAGCAGGAAATTATAGAGCTGCACAGGCTGAGCCTTTGAATGAAGCACCTCAAACTCCTCCTTGCCGTAGGCCTTCAGGCCGTAGGTGAAGCCGTTGAGCAGCTTATCCTGAGTCATATACATACCGACGTGCAGCATTATGGGGATAGGCAGATTGTTCTGTTTCAGGTTCTCTGCCACCTCAACATAGAATTTCTTCTCAAAGACAGTGGGGTTTTTATATACTGCAATTGCGTTATTCAGCTTGCACATTGAGCTTGCCAGCTTGCAGAAAAGTGCATTGGCATCTACCGGGTCATAGTACTCGTTCTCGTCGGTGTCCATAACAGCTATCATAACATGGGCGGCGTGCTTGGCTACTTCCTCCGGTGCCTCCTTCCAGAGCAGGTTGTTTTTTGCACAGGCCTCTGCCTCGCCGTTGGGAATGGGGGTAGGCATGATGGAGCAGGCGCAGTTATAATCGTCAACTCTGAATACCACAGCGCCGTCCTTGACCTCGTCGGGGAAGCTGATGCCCCAGTCTTCTTTAAGGTTATGGCGGAAGCGGGGGTAATCCAGATTGGCATCACTCAGCAGCACGAAGCCAAGTACAGTTTTCTGTTTCTTCCGGGTGTTTTCATTTTCGCTCATTTGTATTCTCCTTCATAAAAACAGGCTCTCCGGCTGGAGGGCCTGCTTTGTGTTATTATCAGATCTTGGAATAGCCGAAGCTGTTGATAAGTGCATCTACCTTCTGGCCGTTCTTGCACATGGGGCAGGCGGTGGAGCTGTAGCTATCGTACTTTGGCAGGTCGGAATCATAGAAGATAGCATTTACAGGTATACCGTGAGCCTCCTTGATAGCGGAGAAGATAGCGCCGATAGCAGCAAGGCTGCCGTTATAATACTGAAGGCAGTCAACTGCACGGGTTATGGTCTTGCCGGTGGAAGCAGAGGAGATCAGCAGGAGCACCTGCTTGCCCCAGATCTTCTTCTGGGTGTTGTCACGGAAGATCATCTGATTGTTCATGTTCAATTCAGGGGTGACCACTGCAATGTCTGTGCCGGAGTTGATGCCGGTCTCAGAAAGGGTCTCCGCCAGGAACGCACCCAGCATCTCTGTACCCTCAAGGCAGATGATAGTGTCAACATGAGTGGTGGCATAGCTGGCAGCCAGCTCAACAGCAGCCTCCTTAGCCATTTTGTGGCTGGTCTTGATAGAGGTAATGTCAACATAATAATTAACGTGAGAGTGGTTAGTGGCAAAATGACCGGGGATAATGCCTATCTTAATGCGGCGGTTTTTTGTGCTTTCAATATTCTGTTCTCTGTTCTCCATAAAAAAATCCCTCCTATAAGCTGACGAGCAGCCTTCACTTTAATACTGTAAATCAATTATAACACATTATTAATAAAATGTCAACCGCAAAGCCTAAATATCTGTTACTGCATCTGTCAGGACAGACCTGCTGATGCTGATAGGGGAAGCGGCGTAGTCGGTGATGCCCTTGCCCTCGTTGGGGTCAAAGTAGGAGTAGCCCGCATCGAAGAGTATCAGTGCAATAAGTGTCACACTGACTGTCATTTTAATGCGCTCCGGAAATCTCTTGGCTATGTCGTCAATGACCGGCGCAAAGAGGTAGATGCAGGCCATGCCTGCAAAGCCGAACACCACAAGCCCCTCCAGGCAGATGCGGCCGTTGATATTCATGAAATAGCCGTGGTAGTTCCAGTATTGCAGGCCCTTGGATCTCTCAAAATACCAGCTGGTAAAATACTCAAATATCCCGCTTATGAGAACTATCAGCATAAAGGTCTCTGCCGGCCTGTCACGGAGCTTTTTGAAGCAGAGCACCGCAGCCATTCCTCCCAGGCCGTATATAGGCAGCCAGGGGCCGTGGAGGGCTCCACGGTTTATCAGCTCGCCGTCCTCAATGACGTGGATAACCACCTCCCAGAGCCAGCCGATGATAGCAAAGCTAAAGAACATAAAGGCTGCGGAGGTGAAGCTGTAGCTTCTGTGGTAGTCGTGGCGGACCAGTATCTGCTTTCTGGTGATGCCTATATACTCCGTCTGCCCCTGCTGGTCGGAGCCGGGGTAGCGGTAAAGAGCCTGTATAGACTGGCCGTCCATTCTGCCGATGTTGGTCTCGTATTCCTCTCTCGGCTCAAGGCTCTCCGGGTCAAGGAGGTAGTCGTTGAGCTCCTCGAAATACTGGCATTTCTCTGCTATGACCTTTCGCCTGAGCACGATATAGAGCTCGGCGTCGGCAGCGGTCTTGTAGGCATTCAGGAAGCCGATCCGTGCGACACCAAGGCAGAGATAAGCAAAGATACCGCTGATGAATTTATAATCCTCGCCCATTACGAATGTACCGATAAGTGCCGAGCCGATCACTATCGGCCCCTCTATCAGCAGGAAGGAGGCGTTCATCAGGAAGGTCCTCCATTTATTGCCCTGCATCATCTGCTTGGAGAGGGCAAAGGCTTTTTTTGTTTCAATATTCGGGTTCTCCGCAAGGATAAAGGGCACCATATAATACTCATAGGTCTTGTAGAAGCCCCCTATGACCGTCAGGAACCAAAGCGCCCGGAGGATGTGCATGAGCACGATAGTTTTCAGCGGCTTGAAAAAGCGCTCCTTTAGCATGAAGCCCATTCGCCCGATAGTTGTCCGGCGGTAGGCACGGTTTTCAAGGAAGAAGCGGCGCTCGCCGATTATCAGCGTATCAGTCACAAAGACAGCCGCCAGCACAGAAAAAAGTGAGGTGGCCACTGTCACCACAATATCCCAGCCAGACATACCCGAGAAGAATGAAAGCACTGCATTCAGTATCTGGAAATGGGGGGAATACTCCTTTGTGACCATATCAAAGGCATCAGAGACCTGCTGCTCATGGCGGAGGGTGTTCTCGCTGACGAAGGCAGTCATAGGCCGCTGCTTGCCTGATATCAGGCTTACGGTATTGTCGATTATCGCAAAGTTTGAGCTCTCGTTGCCTGAATGGAAGAAGGTAAGCTCCTTGGCGTTCAGGGAGTTCTCGCCGTATTCGTCATAGGTGGAGATCCAGTTTTTCACAGCCCCCACATCGTTGATATTATACATCTCAGAGGCCTTCTCCGGTGTCAGCCCGCTCTTTACTGCCAGCACAACCTCCCGCTTGCCTGCGGCGTCCACCCGCAGGTTGGTAACATTCTGCATATCATAGCTGGCTATAAACTGAGTTGAGCCGCCGTACTGCCCCGCTATAAAGACCATAACAAAGCAGACCGCCAGGCAGGCAATAAAATTGCGCCTGACGCTGCTTCGGGCAGATCTTAATATTTCGGAGATGCTCCAGCTTTCTTTCATACTTTCCTTACTCCTAAAAGTGCTTAGCCGGGCCAAAGCCTGACTATAAACAAATCAGCTCACAATAACACATAGTATATTATATAATACTCTTTTAAAAAAGTCAAGAAATATTAAAGAAATTATAAAAAAATGACATATCGAGGCACTTGACAAAGCCTTTTTGGTGGTGGTATAATATATGGCAGTGAAACGCTTCGCCTTATTACGGGGCGGGGCTTTTTTAGTATGTATAAAGGAGAATCATTATGCTTACACTTGATAAGGTCTATCACGCAAAGCACGTTTTAAAGCAGGTCATCAGGGAGACTGAGGTCATCAAGGCCCCCAAGATCAACCCTGCTGCAGATGTTTATCTGAAAACCGAAAACCTGCAGATCACCGGTTCCTTCAAGGTACGGGGAGCCTATTACAAGATCTCACAGCTTTCTGACGAGGAAAAGTCTCACGGTGTTATTGCCTGCTCAGCAGGAAATCACGCTCAGGGCGTGGCACTTGCTGCCACCAAGAACGGAATCAAGTCCCTTATCTGCCTGCCGGACGGCGCACCTATCTCAAAGGTAGAGGCCACCAAGAGCTACGGCGCAGAGGTCTGCCTTGTGGAGGGCGTTTATGACGATGCTTACAACAAAGCCCTTGAACTGCGTGACAAGCATAACTACACCTTCATTCACCCCTTTGACGACGAAAATGTTATCGCCGGGCAGGGCACTATCGGCCTGGAGCTTATCGAGCAGCTCCCCGACCTTGACGCAGTTGTTGTTCCGGTAGGCGGCGGCGGGCTTATCTCCGGCGTGGCTTTCGCTCTGAAAACTCTTAACCCCAACATCAAGGTTTACGGTGTTCAGGCCAGCGGTGCTCCCTCTATGGTGGAATCCCTTGCTGAGGATAAGATCAAGTGCCTTGAATCTGTCTCCACCATTGCTGACGGCATCAAGGTCAAGGAGCCGGGTGTGAACACCTTTGAATACTGCAAGCGCTATGTTGACGAGATCGTTACTGTCTCCGACGACGAGGTATCTTCGGCTATACTGGCTCTTATCGAGCAGCACAAGCTCATCTCTGAGGGCGCAGGCGCTGTATCTGTTGCAGCTGTCATGTTCAACAAGGTGCCTGTTGAGGGCAAGAAGGTAGTCTGCCTGGTTTCCGGCGGAAACATTGACGTTACTATCCTCTCCCGTGTGATAAAGCGTGGTCTGCTCAAATCCGGCAGAAGCGATACAATGGCTATCCAGCTGGAGGATAAGCCCGGTCAGCTGGTGGGTGTTTCCAAGATCATTGCAGATCTGGGCGGAAATGTTGTATCTATCCACCATGAGCGTGCCAGTGAGGACAGCGACATCACCGACTGCATTCTCCGCATAGTTATGGAGACCAGAGACTTTGAGCACATCAAGCAGATCAGGAGCGCTCTTGCAGAGCACGGCTTCAAGATCGTAAATAAGTAAGCTATAAAAAATTGAAATACATTACAATCGGAGGTATTCACTATGGCACAGACAGTTTACACAAAAAACGCACCTGACGCTATCGGCCCTTATTCTCAGGCTAAGATAGTAGGCAGCCTTGTTTTCACATCAGGCCAGATAGCTATTGACCCTGCCACCGGCGCAGTTGAGGCTGCCACCATTGAGGAGCAGACACATCAGGTATGCAAGAATCTGAAAGCAGTTTTGGAGGAAGCCGGCAGCTCACTGGAAAAGGCTGTAAAGACAGTTTGCTTCCTGAAGAACATGAGCGATTTCGCCGCCTTCAACGGCATCTACGGTGAATATTTCACAAGCAAGCCCGCCCGCAGCTGTGTGGCTGTAAAGGAGCTCCCCAAGGACGTGCTGGTTGAGGTAGAGGTAATTGCAGAGGTCTGAGCCTCATAACTAAAAAAGAATATTATAACGGCGGTGATCTTCTTATGAATAAACGTGCTATTTATGCGTTGATAGGAATGATTGCCGCTGAGCTTTTATTTACCTGTTTGGTGTTCAGGTTCATCAAGGGGGGCTTTCACTCTGACGAGATATGGAGCTACGGCCTTGCCAACAGCAGCGGTCAGCCCTTTATCTTTCAGGAGCCGGGCATCTCCATTGACGAGGGCAGCCCGGAGGACTACATCAACCTGCATCAGTGGCTCCCCGGGGACACCCTGCGGGAATACATAACCGTCCAGCCGGAGGAGCGCTTTGACTTCGGCTCTGTATGGGAAAACCAGAAGCTGGATCACCACCCGCCCCTTTACTACCTGCTGCTGCACAGCCTTTGCTCTCTGCGGCCGGAAAGCTTTTCATGGGGCTTCGGGCTGGCGATAAGCCTTGTGTGCCTTGCGGTGACGCAGGTGTTTTTGTTCCTGACTGCCCGTCTGCTGATGTCTGACCGGCTTGCGCTGGCGGTATGCGGCCTTTACGCCTGCTCTCAGGGGGCGCTGATGACCTTTACCTTCATCAGGCAGTATTCCCTGCTGACGGCCTTGGGTATGATGCTGCTCTGCTTCACAGCCCGATACTGCACCGGCGGGCAGCTGAGGAGCTTTCTTTTCACTGCGCTGCCCACCGCCCTTGCATTGTTTTTCACCCACTATTTCGGCTTGGTCTATGCTGCTGCTCTGACAGCCTGCCTGTGCCTGTGGCTCTTTGCCCGCAGGAGGATATGGGAGGGGCTGGCCTGCGGATTTTCCATGCTGGGGGCTGCCGGAGTGTTCCTTGCGGTATGGCCCGCCGCACTGCGGCATATGGGGGATTATCCCCGCACCGGCGAAGGCTTCCTCTCCGGCCTTGGGCAGCTATGGCAGCTTATTTCGGAGGCTGTCACCGGTATGCGGCTGATGCCCGCATTGGTGATAACAGCAGCGCTGTGCCTTTTCGTGGTTATTAAGCGCAGAAGCGCCGCTGTGGGCATTGTGCCGGTCATAATTGCAGTCACAAGCCTTTGCCTGACATCGGCGGTTGTGTTCGTCAGTGACATTGATGCAATGGGTTCGGCGGCTGTCAGATACGCCTTTATGCTGCTGCCCTCTCTGATGCTGCTTTTGGTGATGCTCTGCTCTAAGGCGCTGGAAGCCTTTCCAAAGCTTCAGCCCACAATTGGGAGAGTATGTGCGGGAACTGCGGCTTTAGGGCTGCTGCTTTCGAGCCTGCTGAGCGGCAACAGAAGTATGCTGTTTATCAATAAGCCGGTCAGCATAGACGCTGCCGAGGTCACAAGGGGGGCTGTCTGCGAAGCGATACTGCCGGAGGGCGAGGAATGGAAGCTCACCTGCCTTGCAGGAGTTTTCCCCTATGCGGACAAGCTCTTCGTCACCACCTCAGACCGTCTTGCTGATGATCTGCCTGCCATAGATGCCGAGGGGCCGGAATATATACTCTGCTTTGAGGAGCTTCCCGGCTGTGAGCTGATCGGTGAGCTGGCGGTCTGCAATTCACGATATTATCTCTGCCGCAGGGCTTAGGTCTTTTCTTACTGACCCTTTCCCGGGGCAGAACACAAATGTGAGGACGCCCGCAGACACATGAACAGCACAGATATAACAGCTCCCAACTTTCAATTATTAATGAATAATATGTAAACAGATTTTGTGCGTGTTGAAAAGCAGCTGCCCTTTGTGATATACTATGTAAAGCAGCATTTTTGAAGGGAGGTCGGAACGATGCCGCCGAAGAAGGAAAGGGATTACCTGATAGACGTAGCCAAGGGGCATAAGTACCGCAACCAGTCGGAGGAGTATCAGAAAAGCTACCTCCAATGGCGCACCGACCCTAAAAACCCTTTTGGCTATACCTTTGTGCATGACACCCGTGTACACACCTATGTTGACGGCGAGGGCTACCTTGAAGAATCCCCTGTCAGCAGCGAGCGGCAGGCTCTGAACAACTGCTACCGTGTCATGGGAGTCTCCCTGCTGATAATGGTAACTGTGGCCTTTGTCAGGTACATAGTCATGCTGCTGGTCTTTAATGTGCCCTATGCCGGCAGGAGCTACTATGCTGATTTTTCCATAGGCAATTCCGGCCTGCCGGATCACGTTGCCTACACACTGCTGGTCCTGAACCTGCTGGAATACATTCTGCCCATAGCCTTTCTGAAGGCCTCTACCCGTATGCCCTCAAAAATAGCTGTTCCCTTGAAAAGAAGCAAGAACATCTCTGCGGTGAGCTCTGTCACAATGATGCTGGTGATACTCACCATCGGCAGGTCCTACAACAACCTTGTTTCCTACCTGCTTTCACAGATATCTATAGACATTCCCTGCTATGATTACATCAGACCCTCCTCACCGTTAGCATTTGTGATATGCAGCATAGGCCAGCACGTTATTTTAGGCATACTTATGGAGATAATCTTCCGTGGGTATTTTTTGCAGATGCTCCGCCAGTTCGGAGACAGCTTTGCCGTCATCGTAACTGCTATAGGAAGTTCACTGCTGCTTTATGACATCACTCAGGCGGGATATATGTTCTGTGTCAGCATATTTGTGGGGATAGTGACTATCCGCTCCGGCTCCATTAAGAACGCCTGCTTAATGCGTATAATCGCCCGCTACCTCAACTATATCCTCACCTTTATCACCGATCTGGTGGACGAATACTGGGGCAGGATAATTGATCTTTCTGTCAGCGGACTGCTGCTGTTTCTGGCGGTGCTGGTATATATGCGCATCAACGCCCGAAGGCGCTGGAGCTTTGAGGTCAGCAGTGCCGGCACCTCTATGACCTCCTCTGAGAAATTCCGTATGCTGGCGGTATCGCCCTGGGCATGGATATGGATAGTGTCCGCTCTGGCAATGTCTGTCCTGCTGATGAGGATAAGCTGATGAACGATGAGCTTTACATGAGACGGGCTCTGGAGCTTGCTGATAAGGCAGCCGCCCTCGGAGAAGTTCCTGTTGGGGCTGTGGTAGTAAAACAGGCCACCGGAGAGATCGTCGGGGAAGGCTTCAACCGCCGTGAGAGCGGCCGCTCCCCTCTTGCCCACGCAGAGCTTATTGCCATAGCGGAGGCTTCAAAGCGCTTAGGCGGCTGGCGGCTGGTGGACTGCGCCCTCTATGTTACCCTTGAGCCCTGCCCCATGTGCGCAGGAGCAGTCATAAACAGCCGGATAGAGCGGCTGGTCTACGGTGCCTCTGACCCTAAAGCCGGCAGCTGCGGTTCGGTCATAGATCTGTTTATGTACCCCTACAATCACATTCCCCCCATTGAAAGAGGTATTCTGGCGGAGGATTGCTCTAAGGTGTTAAGTGATTTCTTCAAGCAGCTGCGTATCTCAAAAAGCAAACAAAAGCAAACGAAAGCAAAATAAGCATTTGCTTTTTTTTGAAAAGCAAATAAAAGCAAAAACACCGTTTGCTTTTTTCAGGAAAGCAAAACGGGTAAATACAAATACAAATACAAAAACAAATATAATTAAAAATACTATTACAAAAACAAAAACAAATACAGATACTATATTTTCTGACAATCACACACCATCAAAAAAGAGACTGTTTTTTAGCGCAGGCGCAATAAAGAAGTTTTTATTCCGACACTTCTGCTGTATCACGGCAGAAATGTCTTTGCGTTACTTAGTGCAGCGCCTGCTAAAAGAAAAAAGAAGAAAGAATAAATAAGAA
>CADBTF010000063.1 GCA_902797485.1 uncultured Ruminococcus sp.
AAAAACTCTGAAAGGAGGGATCATTATGGATCCCGAAAAGATAAAAAAGCTTAATGAGAACAGCCGCAAAGCCGGAGAGCTGTTTGCTCAGGTCGAGGCTGAGAACATCAAGGAGTCGTTCAAACCGGGCAATCATGATAGTTGGGAGCGTTGCTTTAAACCGCTTATCAAGATCGAGCTGCTGATGAATGAGTCGGAGGCGATTTTGGATGAGTTAGAAGCGGAGAACGCAACATCAGAAGATTAAAAAATCTGTTACATCTGAGAATTTTTGTCAATACTAAAAAGAAACAAGGCAACGAAACGGAGGTGCTCGTTATGAGCAAAACAAAAGCGCCGCCAGTTAATGGCAGCAAAAATCAGGAGCTGGAGCTTAAAAAGGCTACTTTTGAAGCATGGACAAGGCTTCTTTATAAGGAAGGCTTGATCGATATGCAGCACATGAACAGAATGCTGACCAAAATAGCCAGACTCTCGGCATGAGGAGGATAAGCCCGACGAATAATCGGGCTTGCTTTCTTAAATGTAATAAAGATGTTGACATACTATTATTGGTATGGTATAATTATATTAACAGGTACGGTAACATCAGTAAGCAAAAGTAATAAAGGAGCTGATAATATGGACATATACTCTGCTGCAAACATCATGAAGGAAAAGAGAAAAACGATTTTCGATCTGGATATTCGTGTGACATTTTATGCCAGAGTTTCCACCACCCGTGAGGAGCAGGAAAACTCTGTTGAGAACCAAATAAAGTATTTTACAGAACTTATAAAAAATAATCCTCACTGGACTTATGTCGAGGGCTATGTAGACCGTGTCAGAGGTGAGTCTGCGGATAATCGTGCTTCCTTTATGCGCATGATAAATGACGGCAAGGCAGGAGTGTTCGACCTTGTGCTGACAAAAGAGGTCAGCCGTTTTGCAAGAAACACTGTGGACAGCTTGCAGTATACAAGGGATCTTTTAAGGGCAGGCGTGGGTGTGTTTTTCCAGAACGACAATATCAGCACGATAGACACAGACTCGGAGCTGAGGCTCACTATAATGTCATCTATCGCCGCTGACGAGGTCAGAAAGCTTTCCGAACGTGTGCGCTGGGGACACAAGCGCTCAATAGAAAGCGGAAAGGTGCTTGGCAACAGCCGCATTTTCGGATATGAAAAAGAAAACTGCAAGCTTGTAGTCAATGAAAAGGAAGCCGAAATGGTCAGAAGAATATTTGAGCTTTACGCTACGGGCGAATACAGCTCACGGAAGATAGAACGTATTCTTTATGATGAGGGCTATCGTGGGCGCAGCGGCACACGGATACATCATAACACCATAAATGGAATAATACAGAATCCCAAGTACAAGGGCTACTACTGCGGCAATAAGGTGAAGATAATCGACTACCGAACAAGAGAACAGCGCTTCCTGCCAGAGAGCGAGTGGATCACCTACAAGGACGAAAGCGGAGAGACTGTTCCTGCCATAGTGGATGAGGAGCTTTGGAAAAAGGCTAACGAGGTATTCAAAGAGCGCAGCACTGCAATCAAAAGCCGTACACGCTCATTTAAGGACAGCAGCGTCTTCACCGGAAAGATATGGTGCAAGGCACATGATGTTCCCTACTGGCGGACAAGCTATTCAAACTCCGCATCTAAGGGCAAGCCTGTATACCAGTGGATATGCTCGGAGAAAAAGCGCTCGGGAACAAAGGCCTGCTCGTCGTTTTCAATAATGGAGAGCGACCTTTACAAAATGATGAGTGAACACTTCAAGCACACCGCAGGCAACATTGAGGAATATGTAGAGGAGTTTCTTAAGGTATACAAAGAGACCTCTGTTGAAAAGAACTATCAGGTTCAGATCGACAACATGAAAGTGAATCTTGAAAAGGAAAAGGCCAAGCGTGAAAAGCTGCTTGACCTCTACACCGATGATATTATAAGCCGTGAGGAATTCAAAAAGCGCAATGACAGCGCAAACATACTTATCTCTCAGCTTGAGGAGGATATAGTATCCCTCGAAAAGACAGCTCACGAGAAGGCAGACTATGCAAAAGAGCTTGAGAAAATCGAGAATTATTTCAAGACTATGTACTGCCCCGAAGGCGAAATGACAAAGGAACAGGTAGACGAGCTGGCAAGAAATATCATCGACCATATAGACGTTGTTCCTGTAAACAACAAGACCATGAAGCTTGAAATAAAGCTGAAAACAGGGCTTTCCACAGATTTCAGCTACACAAGGACAGGCAGCAGGTACGGTTGTCGTTCCGGACACATCATTTTGACCATCTGTCCGCCGATAGAGCCGGCCTCACGGGAGGTGAGGTCGCCGTTGTAGCCCTGCTTGAGGTTTACACCTACCTCGCTTGCTGCTTCCATCTTGAATCTGTTGAGGGTCTCTCTGCCCTGCTGGGTTGTAATGCCTTTCATTTTTTACACTCCTTTGAATTTCTTTTCGGGTTTGCTTTAGTAGTTTATGCTGTGTGTTGACGATTATGATAGGAAATTTTTTCTGAGCTGAATTTAATTATTTTTTTACAGATCATAAAACTGTAGACATATAAAGCGGCCTGTGCTATAATACTGTAAAGGCTTGATAAACAAATAAGGAGATGCGGATATGATTCGTGAAATTACTGCAAATGACCTTGATGCGCTTTTGCTGCTTTATATGCAGCTGCATGACAATCCCTTTCCTGAGAAAGACGCAAGAGTGCTTGGCATATGGAACAGGATACTGAATGACCCCCATCACCATATTATCGTGGCGGAGGAAAACGGCAAGCTGGTTTCCTCCTGCGTGTGCGTGATAATACCGAACCTTACCCGCAGACAGCGGCCCTATGCTATTATCGAAAATGTTATCACAGATATAAGCAGCAGAAAAAAGGGCTATGCTACAGCCTGCCTGAACTACGCTAAGGACCTTGCTCTGCGGGAGGGCTGCTACAAGATAATGCTGATGACCGGCTCAAAGGAACAGGCCACTCTTGATTTTTACCGGAAGGCCGGTTACAGTCAGAATGAAAAGACTGCGTTTATCCAGCGGCTTTAAGCGGCTCACAGGCGGGCGGTCTTGCCGGATAGCTGCTGCAAAAACTGATACTTAAGGGTGGTAAAATATGGAGTGGGTCATTGTTACAGCCATTGTGGCAGCTGCGGCAGCGGCTGGCTGTATTCTGTATGCGGTGCAGCTTTCAAAGCATACTTTTATATGCAGGAGCTGCTCAAAGGAATTCAAAGCTGACTGGCGGCGGCTGCTGTTTGCAGCTCACGCCTACGACCAATATGAGATAAGATGCCCTTACTGCAAAAGCAAAGGGTGTACCGAAAAAGGCAAATGACTATCCGGCCTGTGAGCCGGCACTGTGTTCAAAGAAAGGAGAATACCTATGGGGCTTGATATTTATTCCGGCACGCTGACACGCTACTATGCCCGTAACTGGAAGACCTCTGTGCAGAAATGGGCAGAGGAAAACGGCATGAAGGTCAATATTGTGAGGGCTGATACATCTGAGGGCGAAGCCGTTCCTCCGGAGGAAATTCTTTCTGACGTGACCTCCTGGAGAGATTCTATGATCGAGGCTCTTTCTAAGGAGCTGTCGGGCCGCCCACATTGGGCGGAGGACATCGACACAACACCCTATTTCACCGAAAAGCCGGACTGGGACGCTGTAGAAGCACTGACCCTCTACACCGTCTGCATGGCGCTGGGGGAGCCTGTTCCCAAAACAGTACCGAAGAACTTTGATGTATACGAGCACCCGGTCTACAAGCGCTATGCGCAGCAGCAGTCTTCTATGATCTCTCTTTGGAACGGCGGCGGCTGGTGGCTGCCGTTCGCTGAAAGCTTTGCCTTCAAGGGATATCTGCCCACAGGGCATGAGGTGGTATTGGCGACAGTCGGTATGCTGAAAAATGAACTGATGCAGATAAACAGCCTTGAATGGAATGCTGACGAGCAGACTATCCTTGGCTGGCAGCACACAGAGGGCTACCCTGCGGACGCCGCCTACAAGGACGGAAAGGTAAAGTATATCGAGAAGCACACGGAATACAACACAGTGTCATTGGCAAAGTTCGCCTTTTCAATACTATGGCAGGCAGTGCGCCATTCGGAGCAGTACGGCACGCTTATCATTTACGATTACTGAGCCGCATCTGTCTGCCAACCAATTTTTGCCGTTTTTACCAAAATCCAGCGCCGGAATTTGTCTATATTTCTTAACTACAATTAAGGTACGGGAGCTATACTATAGACATAACATAAAGGAGGCTGAGCTTATGAAAAACGCTGCAAAAAAATTCTTAATAACTATCGCAGTAATATCAATGCTTTCACTTGCAGCCTGCGGAAGCAGCGAGGGCAGCTCGTCGGAAGCAGCAGTTACCGTCAGCTCTACAACATCGACTACTACCACCGCCGAAAGCAGCTCAGATGAAGCTGACGCATCTTCCGAGGCCGGAGCATCAGAGGAGGTCTCCTCTGACGAAACGTCATCAGCGCCGGAGGCCGAGGCTGATGACAGCGAAAGCGCAGGCATTTCGGAAATAGAGATACTTGAGGCTGCCGCAGACAATGCAGAGCTTTCTTCGGGCAGCGCCGAAGTCACCATCGGCAACAAGCAGATCTCCCTCAGCGGGGCCTACATAATCGACGGTGTTGATGTGGAGCTTACCGGCGGCAGCTATTCTTCCGCTGAAAGCGACCAGAATGTGTTCCTGGTCATCAACGGCGGCTCGCTGAAGATCTCAAATGCGGAGATCGTCAAATCAGGCGACGCCGGCACCAACGATTCCACACGCACCTCAGATGTGTCTGACGATTACAATTTCTACGGCATCAATTCAGTTATACTTGTGGTTGGCGAGGGCAGCTCTGCCGAGATCACAGACTGCATTATCACCTCGGATTGCAGCGGAGCGAATGCAGTATTTGCCACTGCCGGAGGCAAGGCTGATGTTTCAAATACGGACATATCCACCACCGGGAATTCTTCCAGAGGGGTCTATGCCACATACGAGGGCATCATCAATGCGGACCATGTTGAGATCACCACCAGCGGTGCCCACTGCGCACCTATCGCCACAGACCGGGGCGGCGGATATGTGACCGTCACCAATTCTAAGGTGCAGTGCTCAGGAGACGGCAGCCCCTGCATCTACTCTACCGGTGAGATCGTGGTGGAGAATGTTGTGGGCACTGCATCAGGAGCGCAGGCCGCAGTTATAGAGGGCAAGAATTCCATTACCATGACAAACTGCGACTTCACCGTAAGCGGCGGCAACAACGGAGTGATGCTCTATCAGAGTATGTCCGGCGACGCTGCCGACAAGGACGCTACAGCTAACTGTTCCACACTTACCATGACAGGCACCACGATACGCAACGGCACAGAGGGCGCTATGTTCTACATCACGAACACCTCATCAGTCATCAACCTGAACGGCGGAAACGTCCTTGAATGTTCCAACGGGCAGCTTGTCAGCGCAGCAGCTGGGCGCTGGGGCAGTGACGGCAAAAACGGCGGCACCCTCACCCTTAACATAAACGGCGACAGCATTTCCGACAGCATAACCGCAGACGATATAAGCTCCGTGACCGTAAACGCTGCCAACGGCGGCTTTACAGGCGAGACCTCCGGAGCTGTGACAGCAGAATGAAGAAGCATTGATACAGCAGCAAGCCCCCCGGCAGCAGCCAGGGGGCTTGTTTTTACAGGTAATATCTCGGATCGGAGGGCAGGAGCTTCAGGATATTTTCCACCTGATAGGATTTGTGTACACCCGTCTTGCACCACACTGCGAAATGCTCGCAGTTGTTGAACACAAGGTCATAGTCCCGGCGAAAGCTCAGCTCATTTGCACCTATCACGCTTTTAGCCCTTGCAACAGTCTCCTCCGGAGTGTAGATACGGTTTATATCCACGTCATAGGGCTCGGCAAGGGCGTTGTCGATAGCCTCTCTAAGCACCTTCATTCCCACTGCCGGCAGAGGGGTCAGCACTGACTGAGAGCCCTTTGCTTTCTTGGTGGGGTGTCTGCCCATGCCGGAAAAATCCAGCACGAAAAACTCCCGCTGGCCCTCAAGGAAATCGCTCATAGGTGCTTCTCTGATCGCCGCCGCTCCGAGATCATTGTCTGACGCTGCAAAGTGTATCACCCTGCCGCCTCCGATATAGACCGCATAATGCTCATACCCGGCCGGGCGGGTGATACCGATAACATCTCCGGCTTCAAGGCTCAGATCACTGCCGGCATCAAGTGCGCCCACAGCCGGGTCATAGCCTCCCATTTCACGCAGCTTCGGCTCTATGTTGCTTTGGATTATCTTTAAAAGTCTGCCCATAAGCCCGGCTCCTTTCTTCAGCCTCCGACCTTTTCGCCGTTAAGCAGCACCACGTTCATTCGCTCGACATCTACCTTTTCCCAGACACCCTCGATGATATATGGCTCGCTTGCAAGATACCTGTCAAGGGCTTCCCTGCTCTCGATATCCATAACTATGACAGAGCCCTTCATTTTTCCCTCAGCGTCCAGCAGGCCGCCGGCGCAGAGCACCTTAGCCTTTACCTCGGACAGATTTTTCAGGTGGCGTGAACGCACCTCCAGACGTTTTTCCAGCTTGCCCTCTCCGTCGTGGGCTGTGATGATAAATTGCATAACAATACTCCTTTCGCTAAAGCTTTATTTTATTGATCGCTTTTAATATATTCTCCGGGCGCAGGGTGTTTTCAATATCGTCCGGCAGCCTGATGTCGATCTTCCGCACAAGCTCCTCGTAATACCTTTTCGTGTACTCCCCCGGCAGCTCCGGAAGTGCCGACTTATCAAAGGGCATACCTGACTGCTTTGCCTGATGCTCAAGCAAAGCCAAAAAGAGATACCCCCGGAAGTTGAAGATAAATGCTTCTTCAATCCAGTAGGACATTTTCATTTTTCTGAATCTACAGCAGGCGGCCTTCAAGCGGCAGTAGGTCTCAGTGTCCATAGCACCCACCCATATATCCGCAAAGCAGCAGTCAAATTCGCCGTCTGAAATGGTGTTGATGTAATCAAAGGCATCTGCTTTGATGAGCTTTATCTTATCCATGTGCTCAAACTGCGGCAGGATATTTTCAGTGAACAGCTCAATAACCGATTGCTCCCGCTCGATTATCGTGACGCTCTCTACATTCTCCTTATTGGAAACCAGATAAGCGTAGTAGCCCATTCCGCAGCCGAGGGTCAGCACCCTGCCGGAGGCTGCTTCGATATGCTTCCGCATGGTAAAGATCTCGTTGGGTGTCACTGACATCCAGGTGACAAAGCCCTCACCACGCTTCTCAGAAATGCTGGGGTAATCAAACCTCTCGGAAAAATAGCAGAGTCTTGGCAGCATCAGAAAGCGCTTGCGGTCAAAGCCGTAAACATCATAGGCGGCAAGCTCATAGGAGTCATAATGCTGGCTGCCCAGCTTAAAGCTGCCGCTCAGCTTCTCCGGCAGAACGATGTTTTTATAATATGGGTCATCAGCAAGATCAGCCTTTGAAAACACCCTGCCCTCATTGGCGATCCGTATCATTATTGCCTCCAGCAGATCACTGTCCAACCGGCGGCCAACGCTTTGAAGCATGGATCTGACAAAGGTATAGATATATGCCGCCTGACGGTCACGGAACAGCGCACTGACCTTCGGCTTGGTCATCAGCCATTCAACATAGCTCTCCAGACGGTCCGGCTCCTCAAGAACAGTTATGCTGCCCTCGGTAAGGCTGAATAACTCCATGTTGATGATATCATTGGCCCTTTTAATATCAAAAAGCTCAGCCAGCCGCTGAACGACCGGCCTGGAACGCTGTATCTTCATATTATCACCCGATCTCTTTTGGTCTATACTCATATTTTAACACAGGTTTGTATTTAAGTCAATACGAACATCTGATGTCTCCGGAGCAGGGAAGGTGCGCAGCATCGGCTGAAAAAGTATTATTGATACTGATTGACTAATCAGCCGCTGTGTGATATAATAAGAGCATACCCAATGCCATAGAGCCGAAATTATTCTCAAAGGAGAAGAATGATGGATACTGCCACGACCTATGCGGTAATGTACCTTGAAATAAATATAGTATCGGTGATACTTGTGGCGATCATTGGCTTCAAGACCAACGGGCTTTCAAAAATGGTGGCTCAGCGGAATTTCTCAAGAGCGATAAACTCTCAGGTTCTGTTTTTCTTATCTGACACCTGCTGCGTCCTGATGAAATGCGGGCTGCTGGAGTACAGCAATGCCGCAGTCATTATATCAAAATCAATATATTTCTTTTCAACAGCGCTGATGTGCTATTTCTGGTTCATTTACTTTGAGTTTTTGCAGGATTCCTCCTTCGTCAAAAGCAGCCGAAACATAAAGGCCGCTTCGCTGCTGGTGTGGATAATGCTGATACTGCTTATCATCAACCTGTTTACAGGCATACTGTTCTATGTTGATGAAAGCGGGGTCTACTGCCGGGGCAGGCTGTTTCTGATACAGTACCTGCTGGCCTACATCTATGTGTTCGCAGCAGCCCTCCATGCCTTTATCGGGATATGGGACAGATCAAAGATGAACAAACGGAAGACGCTCACTACTCTGGTGCTGTTCCCGGTGTTCCCGGCAGGAGCGGGAATATTGCAGTTTATCTATCCGGAGCTGCCCCTTGCCTGTGCTGCGCTGTCTATCGCAACGCTTATCATGTATCTCAACTGGACAGACGAAATGATCTCCCTTGACCCGTTGACAAAGCTTAAAAACCGCAAGCAGCTCAACTACTATTACGAACAATGGCAGCAGCAGGAGCGCAGCCAGCCCATGTACCTGCTGATGATAGATGCCAATAAATTCAAATCCATAAACGACACCTACGGCCACATTCAGGGTGACGCTGCCCTTATCCGCATTGCCAATGCCCTGATAATCACCAGCCGTGAATACAAGGAGAGCACCAACATCGCCCGATACGGCGGCGATGAATTCACCCTGCTCATTCACACTGACAGTGAGAAGCTTGTGTGCGAATTAAAGCAGCGCATCAATGAAAATCTTCATCAGCTGAACCTTGAGGCAAAGGCTCCATATAAGCTGACTGTCAGTGTCGGCTTTGTGCGGGCTGAGCAGGGCTCTGACCTCAAGGAGCTTATAGCCGCCGCAGACCAGGCCCTGTATGAAGAAAAATGCCGCATCAAATAACACAAAAACACCGCAGCCCGGCCCAGACCAGTATGCGGTGTTTTATCATACAAGCTATATAGCGGCGGTGTATCAGAGCGGCATGGAAAGCAGCTTCAAAAAGCCCTCGGTATTCGGGAAGAGCTGCTCACGCAGGGTGCTGACAAGCTTTTCTGCTCTCTTCCTTGACTCTGTGTTTTCAAAGCCAAGGGTGGTGGCCATGCGCACCAGTGCAAAGGCTGCACATCTCTTGCTGATAAGCTCAAGCTTATTCGGGTCGGTGGTGCCGTAATAGGTGGAGAGCAGGATGCCCCAGCACTGCTTTGAGTATTCATATTTCAGGCCGATGACCTTTTCAGAAAGACTTGGGTCTCCGGTGCCGACTATGAACATGGTCAGGAAAGTTCCGCCTATATCGAACAGCTCATTGCCCCGGCTTATGTCCGCCATATCGATAAGCACAAGCTCACCGTCCTGCTGGACCATAACATTGTTAGGGTGATAATCCCCGTGGACCATGCCGCTCCCCTCCGGGATAGCATTTATCAGCCTGACGATCTGCTCATTTTCTTCCTTGGTAAAAAACTGCTCTGCGTTTCTTGCTCTGTCAAGATAGATCTGCCTGATGTCGCCGTAGAGTGTGGGGTCTGCCTCGGTGGTGTTGAGGGTTTTAAGAAGCGTGCCCATTTTTACAGCATACTCCGTGAGCTTTGACGGGTCCGTCATGATCGCCTTGCTGACAGTAGTGGCTCCTGCCAGCTCAAACACAAGCCCCGGCCCCTCCTCTGTGCTGACAATATCATAAGCTATCGCAGAGGGCACACCCTGAACAAAGGCATTCCTGGCATACTCACGCTCTTTTTCGATAAGCGGGAGCGGGGTGCGGTCGTGATAGACCTTGATGATAGTTTCCTCGTCAAGCCTGTATACCATTCCGTGGCCGCCCCGTCCGATGACCTCGCAGCCGGCTAAGGATACGCTCCTGAGAGCCTTTTTAACATCAAGCAGCTCAGTGAAGCCGGTGGTCTCAAGTATCTCATAAATATCCCGTGAAACATTTATCATGGGGAGCTCTTTTTTGATACTCTTTCTAAGCTTCATCAGCACACGCAGCCCGGCACTGGAGATATACTCCAGCCCGGAAGCGTCAATGACGATATCCTCTGCTCTGCCCTCAACTGCTGAGAAGATCTCCTGCTCGGTCTGCGGGGCATTGTTTGTATCTATCCTGCCCTCCAGAAAGAGGGTAATGGTATTGTTTTCGATGGTCGTTTTCATAGCTGTTCACTCCTTGGTCATTATTTACAAAAAAAGCATACAGCTATTATATCACATTTATTTCCAGATTTCAACCCATTTGCAAATATATTACAGAAATTGCCCTTTTGCGTCAAAGCGCTGAACAGATACATATTTTTTAAAAACTTTTCGTTTTGTAACTTTGCTGTAATGTTGAGGATGTATAATAATAGCAAAGGAAAATAAGGGGGCCGCATTATGGACAGGGAAATTATAATAGAGGCTGAGGGGCTTGTCAAAACCTTTGGGTCCGGAGATAATAAGGTAGTCGCAGTGGACGGCGTATCACTGCGGGTCTATCGTGGCGAGCTGGTGGCTGTTACCGGCGAGAGCGGCAGCGGAAAAAGCACTCTGCTGAATCTGCTCGGCGGGCTGGATAAGCCCTCCGGCGGAAAAATAACCGTCGCCGGCAAGGAGATCACCTCCTTGAAGGATAACCAGCTGGCTGCCTACAGGCGCAGAAGCTCCGGCTTTGTATTTCAGTTTTACAATCTTATCTCAGTGCTGAACGTGGAGGAAAATCTCTCGCTGCCGCTGAACCTGGACGGGCGTGAGGCAGACAAGAAGGAGCTGGACGAGCTGCTGAAAATGCTTGGCTTAGAGGAGCGCAGATACCATTTTGCATCGCAGCTTTCTGGCGGTCAGCAGCAGAGGGTGGCTATCGGCAGGGCTATGATAGCCAAGCCGCCCTGCATTTTCGCAGACGAGCCCACCGGCAATCTGGACAGCCGCAACACCCGTGATATTGTTGACATCTTCAAGAGGCTGATAGAAAAATACGGCACCACCGTTGTACTGGTAACTCATGACAGAAACGTGGCTGCTGAGGCCGACCGGGTCATCATCATGCAGGACGGCAAAATAATCGACGAGAAGGTGAAAAGCATATGACAAAGCTGATCACCATATCCCTCCGCTGGCTGCGGCGGGATAAAAAGCGCACGCTGCTCTCATTCCTCTCGGTGGTGATGGCAATGTATATGATGTGCTTTCTTGGGATATATTTCAGCTCGGCAGTCTCAATGTTACGCTCCTATGAGGGCTACCAGAGCGGCAGAGCGCACATCATGATAAACTGCCGGGACTTTGAGCAGGCGGAGACTATCTCTCACAACACCGCTGTCTCGGAGGCAGCCTACACCGCAGAGGTCGAGGGGATATTCTATAACAAATATATCTCTGATTATCGGGAAAAGTGTGCCAACGGGGAATACTATTTCCCACGCCTTTACATAAACGGCAAGGACGAACTGGAGGTCCATGACACCATCTATTACGGCAGTATCATCTCCGGGGACCTCTGGTCTCTGAGCGGGAGCGGAAAGAAAAGCATCAAAGGCCGCTTTCCGGAAAACGAAAACGAGATCGCCATAAGCACCGGCATGGCTGACCTGTACGGCCTTGGGATAGGCTCGGAGCTGAAGATTACCTATGACGTTTTCAAGGGGAAGGTATTTTACAGCGTTCACAAGGAGCCTATCTTCGGCGACTCCTACGGTGACGGTGATGCGATAAGTGTTGAGGAAGAAAAGGAGCTCTCGGAAAAATACGCAGAGGATGAGCTGAAAGAGGACACTGAGGGCGTACTGCAAAGGTCCGGAATGTGGCAGTATATCCCGGAGCTGAGAGAGGCCCTGCAAGAAATGCAGGGGCCGGGATATATCTTCGACTACACTGACGATGCCTATGAGAACAATATCGTTTTCAAGGTGCGGGGCGAGATAAGCGATGATAAGGCAGAGGAATACGAAAAGACCTATACCGTCGTGGGCCGCACAAGCGGCAATAATGAGGGCTTCATTTTCAGCTCCGGTGACAGCTGGGCAAAGCAGTTTTTCAAGGGCGAGGGTGTGGATTGCTTTACCCGCATCAAGGAGGGCTATGATATTGACAACGAGGCTGTGCAGCTTTGCGAATCAGCCGGCCTGATCGCAGACGGCGTTGACGAAAACGGCAATATGGTCAAGAGCTTCTCCACCAACAACGACCTGATCTTCTGGGAGGGCCGGGATTTCAGCCGGGCCACAA
>CADBTF010000064.1 GCA_902797485.1 uncultured Ruminococcus sp.
GTAAACGACATTAGAAATTGCACTTTGAGAACGAGTAAAAGTCGAATATATGCTTTTGCGAAGTTCGCAAAGAAGCAATTTCAATGTTGTTTAAAATATATCACAGAATACCCACGAGACCTGTCGAAACAAGGGTCAGTCCCGGATCTTGAAATCGTGGTCGTTGTGCTGCGGTACAGTGCGGACCTCCATATTGCTGATGGAGACAAATGTGCCCCGCTCTACCTGCATTATAGTCATATCTATGGAGCTCTCGGTGCCCTCCAGCTCAGCCTCAACAGAGCCGTCATAACAGTTGCGCACCCAGCCGCTTACGCCGTTAACCCGTGCTGCGTAGTACATTCTGTATCTGAACCCGACGCCCTGAACGGAGCCATAGAACACGATGTGCTTTCTGACATCACCCATATACACACCTCCACTTATATCATTATACCACAAATTTCAAAATAAGTCAATGCCCTGTTCGTGATGCAATTGGGAATAATTTCCTGCAAAAATGAAAACAAAAAAAGAAGCCAAGCGTTATGACGCCTGACCTCTGAATTAATGACCTAAGCAGCCTTTGACTTTTTTCTGTTTATCAAAGCGATCACCAGCAGCGAAAGCAGCACTGCTAAAAGTGCTCCGCAGGTGTCGATCAGCATATCCCGGAGCTCACAGCTGCGGCCGGGTGAAAAGGACTGATGCCATTCATCGGAAGCCGCATATAAAAACGCTCCGGCTATTGCGAAAAGGCCTCTCAGCCGCTTATCCTTTACAAAGCACAGCAGCTGGAACAGCAGAGCCCCAAGAATGGCATAGGCTGTAAAGTGTGCTGCCTTGCGGACTATAAATGAATAATCGCTGATTATCTCCTGACGCTTGGCTTCACCGAAGCTTTTAAAATCCGGCACTACGATCTCACAGATCTTGGTTATGATCTCACCGCTGCGCTGCGATGATTCACTGGAGTTCTCTGAGGAAAGGTAGAAGATAAACCCGCACCACAGAGCTGTCAGGATAGCAAAAATGATCATCCGGCGCTTCATCTGAAACGCTCCTTGGCATATTCAAGCAGCACTGATCTGTCATTTTCCAGCTTGTCGTCCACCACCAGGTCTAAAAGCCTTTGAAGCATGGCCCCGATTTGCCGCCCGCTCATTCCCAGTGAGATCATATCCTTGCCGTCAACAGCAAGATCAGTCAGCTTCAGGCAGCAGTTCTCATTATTTACCTCTACTCCAATGAGGGCCAGCTTTTCCAGCTCCTCAAGCTTTTCGGCTCTCAGGTAGTCAGACTGTGCCATAGTGTCTGCCCGGCGCACCTCAAGGTAGTCCATAAAGAAATCATAGTCATGCTTGGCCATGAACCGCTTAACGTTTTTGCGGGTAACGGGTATGCGGTTATCATGCTCTATGACAAGGTCACGCACGTAGCTTATGGTAGCATTATCGCTGTGGAAGCGGTCAAGTATCTCAGTCAGCATTTCAGCGCTTTTGATAGGGTGCCCTTTAAAGTGGCTTATCCCGTTCTCATCTATCCGTGCCATTTGGGGCTTGCCTATGTCATGAAACAGCATAGCCAGTCTCAGACGCTCGTCCTGTCTGACATTGGCAACGCTCTTGACGATATGCGTCCAGACATCATAGCAGTGGTGGGGATTGTTCTGCTCCATGCCGAAGCAGGGCTTTATCTCCGGCATTATGAATGCAAACACATCTTTGTATTCCATTAGTATCCTTTCGGCGCCCTTGCCGCAGAGCAGTTTTTTAAGCTCTGTATAGATACGCTCCACGGAAACATATTCCAGCAGATTGAGCTTTTGAGTTATAGCCGCCGAGGTCTTTTCCTCTATCTTGAAGCCCAGAACTGAAGCAAAGCGCAGCGCACGCATTATCCTGAGTGCGTCCTCATCAAAGCGCTCCTCCGGATCGCCCACACAGCGGATAAGCTTATTTTCAAGGTCAACGGTGCCGCCAAACATATCAGTAATAGCGCCGTCCTTATCACAGCACATGGCATTGATCGTAAAATCCCTGCGGGAGACATCTCCGCTAAGGTTCCGGATAAAGCTGACGCTCACCGGACGCCTGTGGGATGAATAGGCCCCGTCGGTGCGGAAGGTGGTTATTTCCAAAGGGTTGCGGTCAATGATGACTGTCAAAGTTCCATGCTTGATACCTGTTTCAATAAGCCGGTGATCTGCAAACACCTGCTTCATTTCCTCCGGGGTCGCAGAGGTGCAGATATCCCAGTCATTAGGCTCCTTGCCAAGCAAGCTGTCTCTCACGCAGCCGCCTACACAGTATGCCTCATAGCCGGCATTATTCAGGAGCTCTATAGCTTTGGAAGCGTAGCTTGGAACTGATATCATATTTTATCACCCACCTTTTTTACAGTCTTGTCGTGTTCAAGAAGATCATCAGCGCTCAGAGTGATCGTCTCAAGGATAAAGCGGCTTCCCTGCCCTTCAATGTGATGCCCTTCCTTAGTGCCTTCGCCAAAAAGCCTTTCAAGGCCGAAGGGCTCTGCCTTGATATTATCAATGCTGCGGTTTGAAACGGCAGAGCCGAAGGAAACGCTGCTTTCATCAAGCAGCCTGATGAACTGAATATAAAAGCCGGCCTCAATGCTGCTGTCCTCACTTATAAAATCCAGCTTGATCTTTCTGCCTGCTGCGTCTTTGGTATCGCTGTGGTCCGCAAGCCTGAACCTTACCGGCTCTGACAGCCTGACTGCCGGCAGCTGTATCATCGGGTAATCATTCGGGTCATAAAACTCCCCTCTGACGGGCCCTTGGGATAAGTACACATTATTATTATCAAATATCAAAGTAAAAAAGAAACCGTCCTCAAATATTTCTTTCTTATTCATCTCGTCACACCTCAAGCACCGGCAGATCTATAAATGAGAGAATATGGCAGAGCACAAACACACCGGTCCATAATGCGGCGGCTATCCAGCTTTCCAGCTTGGACAGCAGCGAACGGTTTGCGCCGATAAAAACACCCAGAGCAAACAGCGCAAAGAACAGCCCGTGTACGCACAGCGAGTCCTTAAAGCTTACGGTAAAGCTTCCTATGTCGCCAAAATACTTTATAAGACGTATCGCAGCTGCGACGCCGAAGAATGCAGGCAGAAGATTTCTGCCGAAGGCCGCCCTGAGGGGGCCGGTCTGATGCCTGACAAGGCAGCAGCAGCCGAATATAACCAGACCGCACACCAGCGCACCGCCCATGATTTTGGTGCCGGTGTAGCCGAAATAGCTGTTTGATCTGACGATGATCCTCCAGAGCAGCACCGGCATAAAGGCGCCGACTACGCAGATCAGCAGGCTTTGGAACCAGTTGCCCTTTTCTCCGCAGGCAAGGAAATACAGGGCGGTCAGGTATATCATAGCGGCAGTCTCTATCGCAAACCACACAGGGCCAACACGCCCGTCACAGGCTGCCAGTGCCAGCCCCAGCACTATCCCCACGCCTGCCGAAACAGCAATACGGCCGTAATTCTTCATAGCTTTTCCTCCAAGAGCAATATTAAGCAGCTGTTTCAGACGCCGGGTCCAACAGGTTCATCAAACACCGGGTCGATAAGAACTCCGGGGTCCGGTTCCTCCTGCTGGACAGATGAATCCTCAGAGACCTGAGACTGAACGGGTGTCGGGGTCTGACTTTGAGCTGGTGTCTGGCTTTGAGCAGGTGTCTGGCTTTGAGCAGTTGCCCGTGTCTGAGACGGTGTCTGAGAAGGCTGAGTTATTTGGGGTGTCTCTGTCTGCTTTGTTTCAGAGGCAGGCTTGGTCTGCTCTGTTGATGCGGCAGTTTCAGATCTGGTGGCTGCTGTAACAGCATTTGTTGCTGCGGTAGTCTTTTTAGTCGCAGCGGCTGTAGTTTTCTTAGTGGTAGTTGTTGTGGCAGAGGTCGAAGCTTTGGTTGTGGTGGTCTCAGCCTTTGAGGTATCGCTGTCACTTTCTGAGCTTACTTTTGAAGAAGAATCTTTATCTTTCTTGCTATCGTCCTCCTGATCGCTTACAGCCTTGCTGCTGTCCATTTCTTTGGACTCATCAGAGGAGCTTGCTTCCTCCTCGCTTGACAGTTCAGAGTCAGAGGAGAGCGCAGTAACAGAGGTAGCCTTCGGACTTAGTATAGTTTTAGCATCGCCACTGGAAAAAAGTGAGCAGGAGCTCAGTACAAGAGAAGCTATGACGAGCAGTAAAAGTTTAAATTTCATATGTGCCTCCTGTTCAAAAACGTCAAGAACCGATAACTAATTATATTTTATCATATTATTTTTACAATGTCAATAATTTTTTCCGTTCTGAAGCCGTTATTATCGTTCAAATTATAATGTTGAGATCAATTGCTGATTTGTGTGTTATTTTTCCCTCTTTGGTGAGCCTGTACTTTTTTTAGGACTTTTTAAATTCTTGACACCCGCTGACGTCTGTAGTATAATTATAGCATCTCAAACAGTAAGGGGGCTGCGCTATGTCAGAAGCCATTAAATTCAATTCAAGCGGCAGATCAGCTGTTCTTTATATTTCCGGCGAAAGGGCTTCTCCGCTGGTGGTGCTGAACACCTTTGCCGGCGAGGGCGCAGACGTGGAGGAGCAGCTGAAAAAGCTGAGTGTTCCGGAGCATCATCTGCTTGTTATGTGCGGGCTCAGCTGGGAGGCGGATATGTCCCCATGGGAATGCCCGCCCCTCTCAAAAAATGACCCGCCCTTCACCGGCGGCGCAGATTTATATTTAAAGCAGCTCACCTCAGAGATACTCCCTCATGCCAAGTCACTCATAGGAGCAAAGCCCGCTTTTACTGCTATAGCAGGCTATTCGCTGGCAGGGCTGTTTGCGCTGTACGCCCTCTGCCGCTGCGGGGAATTTGACAGAGCCGCCAGTATGTCAGGCTCCTTGTGGTACCCGGAGTTCAGGCAGTTTGTTATTGACAACAAGCCTCTGCGGCCTGTAGAGCGGCTCTACATCTCTCTTGGTGACAAAGAGGACAGGACCCGTCAGCCGCTTCTCAGGACTGTCCGGGAAAACACCGAAGCAATAGCTGAGCACTACCGTTCACTGGGTATCAATGTTACCTACGAGCTTAACGAGGGCAATCATTTCAGAGAGCCTGAGCTGAGAACTGCTAAGGGCATAAAAGCAATACTCATGCAGAATAATCATTCTTGAGCTTCTTTACGAACAGCTCTGCAATAGGCGAGAACACCTGATACTTTTTCCAGATAATATACATCTTAGTTTCAAGTGCAGGCGTGATAGGGCGAAACACAAGCCCGCTGCCTGCGCTTGTGTCTATAAGGTGCTCAAAGGTCAGCAGGCAGCCCAGCCCCTCCTTGACAAATACCGACCCGTTATAGGACAGGTTAAAGGTGCCGGCAAAATTCAGCTTGTCTATGTTCTCGCCGCACCACCTTGGAAAATCGTTGATGATAGACTGCTCAGAGCAGAACAGCGGCTGGCCGTAAAGGTCCTCAAAGCTGATCTGCTGCTTTTCAGCCAGCGGGCTGCCCTGCCGGACGACTACTCCCCAGCGGTCACTGCCGGGAACAGGCAGATAATTATACTTCGTTAGATTCGGCGGCTCAACGATAAGCGCAAGATCAAGAAGGCCTCTGTCAAGACGCTCTGCCACCGGCTCGGTATCTCCGCTGAAAATATGAAAGATAAAATTCGGGTACTGAGCCTTAAACTCCTTGATGCTCCGGGCAAGGTGTTTTATCAGATAGCTTTCGGCGCAGCCGATATGTATTTCCCCGCCGGTGATGCTGTCAAGCTGGCTGAATTCCTCGGCAGTCTTGTCCACCATAGCGATAATATCCTCAGCTCGCTTGCGCAGCAGCATACCCTCGTCATTCAGGTGCATACTCTTGTTGGTGCGGATAAAAAGCTCATGGCCAAGTTCCTCCTCCAGCTTTTTGATCTCCTTTGAAAGTGAGGGCTGAGAGATATGAAGCCTCTGTGCAGCCTTAGTCATGTTTTCTTCTCTGGCGATCGCAAGAAAATAGCGAAGTATACGGATCTCCATAACAACACCTCCGATATTATTATATCCCGCTTTGCTATTCCTGTCAAGAATAACAAGCGATTACAAATAGATATTTTACATTTCACTTTTTCTGTGTTATAATAAGATCACAGGAAGAACGGAGGTGAGGTCATGGCAAATGCGGGCGACAGAAACGCAGTCATAAGAGAAAATCTCCGGGACGCAGGCATGAACAGCGCCGGCATAGACAGCTGCATGAGACTGCTGGATATGAAGGACTATGCAGCGCTCGAAAGGTATCTTGCCGGCTACCGCAGGGAGCTGCTTGAGATGATACATTCCGAAACGGCCCGGCTCGACTGCCTTGACTATTTCACCTATACTTTAAAGAAAAACGGAGGTATCTGAGATGAAAGAAGAAAAGCTGGAACTGGTGCAGGAATGGGACAAGACCTTCCCTGAGTCCGAAAAAGTCGAACACCAAAAGGTGACCTTCCGCAGCCGCTACGGAATAACCCTCGCCGCTGATATGTACACCCCCAAGGGCAGCACAGGCAAGCTGGCAGCTATCGCAGTCTGCGGGCCCTTTGGCGCAGTCAAGGAGCAATGCTCCGGGCTTTATGCACAGACCCTTGCAGAGCGGGGCTTTCTGACTATCGCCTTTGACCCCTCATTTACGGGTGAGAGCGGCGGACAGCCAAGATACATGGCCTCCCCGGACATCAACACAGAGGATTTCATGGCAGCTGTTGATTTCCTATCTCTGAATGAAAGAGTTGATGCAGAGCGCATCGGCATACTCGGCATCTGCGGCTGGGGCGGTATGGCGATAAACACTGCTGCCTTAGACACCCGCATCAAAGCGACTGTTGCCTCCACAATGTACGACATGGCAAGAGTCAATTCAAAGGGCTACTTTGACAGTGAGGACAGCGAAGAAAAGCGCTATGAGAAAAAACAAGCCCTCAATGCACAGCGCATCAAGGACTGTCAGAGCGGTGAATATGCTCTCGGCGGCGGCGTGATCGACCCGCTCCCGGAGGACGCTCCTTTCTTTGTTAAGGACTATTACGACTACTACAAAACCGGGCGCGGCTACCACGTACGCTCGCTGAATTCCAACGGCGGCTGGAATGTCACCGGCTGTATGTCATTTATGAACCAGCCTATCAACACCTACAGCAATGAGATCAGGAGCGCAGTGCTGCTTATCCACGGCGACAAGGCTCATTCCTGCTATTTCAGCAGAGATGCCTTTGCAGCTATGACCAAAGACAGCAAGTATGCCGGCAACAAAGAGCTGCTGATAATTCCCGGGGCTGTTCACACAGACCTCTACGACGGCGGAAAAGGGAACTATATCCCCTTTGATAAGCTTGAAAGCTTCTACAAGGCAAATCTGAAATAAGCCATATCAATTGACCCCCAAGGCGCTTGGCTGCGCTTTGGGGGCTTATTTTTTATCCGGCGGGTAAGGCCTCGTTGCTGCTGCCGGTCCGGAAGCCCTGAAGGTCAAGGCTGATATACACAAAGCCGGTCTCTTTTAGCCTCGGAACTATCTCCTCCCGCAGAGCAAGCAAGGCTTCAAGCCTGTCTGCCGGCACCTCGATACGGGCCGCCGCTCCGCTGACCCGCACCCGAACAATGTCAAAGCCCTTTTCCCGAAGATAGGTCTCTGCCCTGTCAACCGCCTGCAAGCGCTCCGGCGTCAGCTCCTCGCCATAGGCGAACCGGGAGGCAAGGCAGGCCATAGAAGGCTTACCGGCAGTAGGCAGCCCCAGCCTCCGGGAAAGCTCACGAATGTCCGATTTGGTAAAGCCACAGTCCTTTAAGGGGCTCATGACGCCCAGCTCTGCAACTGCTTTCATTCCGGGGCGGTAGTCTCCGAGGTCGTCCAGATTGGTGCCTTCTGCCACCGCAGCGGCGCCGTTCATTTTTGCAGTCCCGACTATTTTTCCCAGCAGGGCACGTTTGCAGATATAGCATCTGTCAGCGGGGTTAAAGCGGATAGGAGCAAGATCATTATGGTCCACAAAGAGCTGGACTATACCGTGCTCCCTGCAAAAGGCCTCTGCCTCCCTGCCCTCACCGGAGGGCATGAGCACAGAGCGGGCAGTCACAGCAAAGGCATCTTCTCCAAGGGCTTCATGGGCTGCAAACAGCAAAAGCGAAGAATCCACCCCGCCGGAGAAAGCGACTGCCGCCCTGCCAAGCTTCTGAAAATATTTTAAAAGCGCCGAATACTTTTCGCTGACCTCTGACATAAGCTCACCTCGTAAAATAATTGCTGACACAATTATAACACAAAAGCTGAGATCATGCAACCAAAAAAATATAATATTTTACGGTACAGGTTGAGGCTGGTATATCCCTTGCCTTATGCTAAAACTCCCGGCGAAGCTTTTCAAGCGCTGCTTTCTCAATGCGTGAAACGTATGATCTGGAAATATCCAGCCGGGCCGCCACCTCCCTTTGAGTGAGGGGGCGCCTGCCGTAAAGGCCATAGCGCAAGGTCATGATCTCCCGCTCCCGCTGAGACAGCCGGCTTTCCAGCAGACCATAAAGCTTATATGACTGCACGCTCAGCTCCACCTCGTCATCTATGCTGCCGCCGTCGGAGATAAGGTCAGTAAGCGTTAAGCTGTTGCCGTTTTTATCAGTCTCTATCGGCTCGTCGAAGTGGACCTCATTTGCTGTCTTTTTCAGGGTGCGGAAGTGCATGAGTATCTCATTTTCAATACACCTTGAAGCATAGGTCGCAAAGCGGCTGCCCTTCTGATAGTCAAAGGTCTCAACTGCTTTTATCAGGCCGACAGTTCCTATGGAGATCAGGTCGTCCTGCTCCTGAGAGACAGCGTAGTATTTTTTGATGATATGGGCCACCAGCCGCAGATTATGTTCTATCAGCTTATCCCTTGCGGACCTGTCGCCGGCGGCAAGCTGCTCAAAGCAGGCACGTTCCTCCTTGGCTGAAAGGGGCTTAGGGAAAATCGTTTTATTGTCAAAGTGCAGGGCAAAAAACAGAAAGTGCCTTGAGAGCAGGCTTATCAAAAGTTCAAGCATAGTGTTCCTCCTAAAAAGTGATAGTAAATTCTATGCTCGGTCTTCTCTGTCAATGCACAGGGTCAAGGGTTTTATTTTACTTGATAGTATGTCCAAAAAAGCGGACTGTTAAGCCTTGACATTTTTATTTGTTTCTGCTATCATAATGGTGAGGTGAGAAATATGGATACTGTATTGGTAATAATCGGAGTGATCACGGTGCTGCTGCTTATAGCAGTCACCGTTAAGGTATTCTCTGTGGGGGGCGAAAGGGCAAGTGAGATGATGCACAGGCTCTCAGACACCGTTTCTGAAAGCAACCGTGCTCTCAGGCAGGAGGTCAGCCATTCCGTGAATGAGAGTGTAAGGGGAATGGGTGATGTGATTGCAAGCACCCAGAGATTAGGGCAAGAGGCTCAGACCGCCCGTCTTGATGACATAAGCCGGAATATGCAGGCCCAGCTCAAGACCCTTGAGACCCGTTTTTCCACTTTGGAGCAATCGAACGAACAAAAGCTGGACGCCATGCGCCGCACCATGTCCGAGCAGCTTTCCAACATCAGAGAGGATAACAACAAGAAATTAGAATCCATTCAGAAAACCGTTGACGAAAAGCTGGAAAACAAAATGAACGAATCCTTCAAGCTGGTCAGCGAAAGGCTGGAGCAGGTCTACAAGGGGCTGGGCGAGATGCAGAACATAGCCTCCGGAGTGGGCGATCTGAAAAAGGTGCTCTCCAACGTAAAAACGAGGGGCATCTTAGGGGAGATACAGCTCGGGGCTATCCTTACCGAGATACTTGCGCCGGAGCAGTATGACACTGACATTGCCGTTGTGCCCAAAAGCAAGAACAGAGTTGAGTTCGCAGTCAAGCTGCCGGGCGGCGACGAGGGCAGCTTCGTCTACCTGCCCATTGACTCAAAATTCCCCGGAGACCGCTACACTGCCCTGCAGGAGGCATACGAAAGCGGCAGCCCCGAGACCGTCACTGCCGCTAAAAAGGCGCTGGCTGATGAGATACGCCGCTGCGCCAAGGATATTCACGATAAATACATCTACCCGCCCTACACCACCAAGTTCGGAATAATGTTCCTGCCATTTGAGGGGCTTTATGCCGAGGTGGTAAACAGCGGGCTGGTGGAGCAGCTTCAGCGGGAATACGAAATAAACGTCGCAGGCCCCTCAACTATGGCTGCACTGCTGAACTCCCTGCAAATGGGCTTCAGGACGCTGGCGATACAAAAGCGCTCCAACGAGGTATGGGAGCTGCTGGGGGCTGTCAAAACAGAATTCGGCAGCTTTGCAAAGGTGCTTGAGGATACACAGAAGCATTTACGCAAGGTAGATGAGGACCTTGACCAGCTGGTGGGTGTCAGGACCAGAAAGATCAACAGCAAGCTGAAATCAGTAGAGGCACTGCCCTCCCCCGATTCAGCAAGGCTCCTCCCCGGTGATACGGATTAAGGCAATGCCGCACAACACCTGTGCGGCATTGCCTTAAATTATTGACACGCATTAGCAAGAACTCAATATATTTAGTATCTTCGCAGGTACAGGCAGCAACGATTGTAAACAAACTGTTAAATATCACAAGCAGCTATTGATTTTTGTTTTTGAACGTGATATAATAATAAAGCTGTAAGATACAGCGGTGATATAGGGAAAGCATTGGGATATAGCCAAGTGGTAAGGCAGAGGGTTTTGATCCCTCCATTCCGCTGGTTCGAGTCCAGCTATCCCA
>CADBTF010000065.1 GCA_902797485.1 uncultured Ruminococcus sp.
AGAAATTGCACTTTGAGAACGAGTAAAAGTCGAATATATGCTTTTGCGAAGTTCGCAAAGAAGCAATTTCAATGTCGTTTAATATAACCCTCACCGTGGCGTTTGTTGTTGTAAATGAAATTGGCCACAGCCATTGAGATGATAACTGCGTAGCCCACAAAGCTCCATATATCAGGCACATCACCGAACAGGAAAAAGCCGAGAGAGGTGGAGAATATCAGCTGAGAATAGTCATATATCGAGATCTCCCGTGCTGGGGCGTGGGTGTAGGCGGCGGTGATAGAGAACTGCCCTCCGGCAGCCGAGACGCCTGCTCCCAGCAGGCAAAGCAGCTGCATCAAAGACATATGCTGATAGCTTACGATCAGGAATGGCAGGCAGAACAGGCAGGAGAACCCTGAAAAGAAAGAAACGATTATCGGCCCCTTGACGCCCTTCTGCCCCAGGTAGTGGACGCAGGTATAAGCCAGCCCCGCACCCATTCCGCCGGCGAAGCCCGCCAGTGCAGGAAAGAGGTCAACATTCGAGAGGCTGGGCTTTATGATGAGCAGGCTGCCCCCGAAGGCAGTGATGACTGCTGCCAGCTGAAAGAGCGTCAGCTTCTCCTTTAATATAAGGTATGAAAAGACGATAGCAAAGAAAGGCGACATCTTGTTGAGCATAGATGCGTCGGAGAGCACCAAACGGTCTATGGCGTAAAAGTTGCCGATCATGCCCAGTGTGCCTGCAAGGGCTCTGACCGTCAGCGGGAAAAGCAGGCGCCTGCTTTCAAGCCTAAGAGGGATCTTCTCCTTGATAAGCACTCCCACAGCTAAAAACAGCGCCACGAAATTTCTGAAAAAGGTTTTCTGAAAGGTCGGCAGGTCTCCCGAGAGCCGCACAAATGCCGCCATAAAAGCAAAGCACAGCGCCGAGATACATATATAGATAATGCCCTTATATCGCTTAGGGATAGTCATTTGTTACCTCCCCGGGCCGCCATGTATTCATGCTCTCTGGCAAGCTCCGCAAGCAGGTCACTGAGCTTCCAGCCGATATTTGAGGGGGTGGCTATAGCTTTAAGCGCCACACGGAGGCCCGCTGCCCGCAGAGCGTCAACAGTCTCCGAAAGGGCAGGGCGGTCAAAGCCTGCGAATATCAGACATTCAGCCTGCGGGGGCTCCCGGCAGATGCTTTCCGCCGGGAGTGTGCCGGAGATGAGCTGCATAACAGTGCAGTCTGCCTCCTGCGGGAGCACTGCACGCAGCCTGATGCTTTCTCTGTCACAGAACAGCGAAAGCTCCCGGAGCTTGGCTTCTTCAAGGCCGTAGGCGGCTATAAGTCTTTCGGGCGGGTTAGTTCTTGCTTTCATAACGATTGTCCTTTGTCAAATATTCTTATGCGTACATATTCAGCTCATTCTGCATGAGCGCATAGTCGATCAAACTGAGGCCTATCAGTGAGATCAGCAGGTAGATCAGTGGGGTGTTTGTTCCTGCTGCAACACCTCTCATGGAGTGTATGCGGTCAACTCTCTCGCCCTGCTTGTAGTTCCAGTATATACCGTAGATGCCAAAAGTAACGATGATAAGCAGTACAACCGTTCCTCCGGCTGTGAAGCTCTCCTCGCCTGCCACCACGCACATTTCGTCGTTGAGCTTGTACACCCAGTAAAGGGCATATATGCCAAAGGTCACGATAGAGAGGATAACGCACATGGCTATCTCCCGCCTTTCTACGACAAAGGCGTTTTCCAAAGGCATCTGAGGGGCGGCATTGGCAGCCTCTCCGCAGTTCGGGCAAACATACCCGTCAAATTGAGTTCCGCATTTCTGACATATCATGTTCCTGATCTCCTGAAAAAGCTATTCCTTTTCAAAGCTCAGCCTGCTCTGATAGACCTCTGCCTTGCCGGAGGACTGGTAGCCCTCAACTGTCAGGGCTGCTTCATAGAGCTTGCCAAGGCTCAGCCCCAGCTTTTCCCACTCCTCAAAGTGCCTGCTGACGCTGACTGTGCCCTCTGTCTTTCCGTCGGCGGGCTTTTCACGCCGCACGCTCCAATACTGCTCGAAGGTCTTGGTGCCTTCTATGGAGGGCTGGTTCTCCCGCAAAGTCTTGTAAACATCATAGGTGTTGCCGTCCACCTCAATGGTGCCGACGGTCTCGTTTGCTCCGGGGGGCCTCCAGCTGCCCCAGCTTTCGACTATGTAATACTCCACCAGCGGAGCCTTGCTCCAGCCGTAGATACACAGGTAGGAATTGCCCTCCGGACGGTAGTCAACTCCGTAGCTGGCAGTGATCTCCCCGTACTCCGGGTAGGTCTTTTTGCTGCCCAGCTTGCGGCCGGTGCGGAAAAGGGCGTTGTTTATGTTGCTCCACTCACAGGTGAAGGCTCCTCCGCCGGTGAGGGCCATGGTGGTGTCTCCCTTGTCCTTCCAGCGCTCATAGGAATAGCCGTCCTGCTCACCGATGGCATTTTCTGTAAGGACTACAGGCTCGGAGACCGTGCTTTCAGCTGATGATGCCTCTGCTTCCGGCTTTGATGAGCTCTCTACCCCGGAGGAGCCGCCTCCCGAACCGCAGGCAGAGAGCACTACCGGCAGCACACAAAGGGCAGATAATTTTTTCCTGAACATTCAAGTCACCTCTGTTCTGCTATTAATATCGTGTTCTTCTCAAAAATATTAAAGGCAAATCCAAGCTTCATAAACAGCGGCATATCCTCATAAGCTTCATAGGTCGTCCTGCTCAGAAAATCACCTACAGTCAGCTCTTCGTAATAGCCGTATGGGTTTGCCACGGTTATCCTGTCACCGGGGATATCCGCTCCGACCGCCAGTGAATAGTGGAGTGTCCATTCATCATCATGGAGCGCAGCCCATATTAATATTGTAGCATAGGCACAGAAAAAAATCAACCCGATTTTAGAGAAGCGCAGGTCAAAATTTGCTCAAGGGCATTGCCTGAAAGAAAATATTGTTAAACCTATTGACAATCCGGGCGGTTTGAATTATAATAGTATAGTGAATGTGTATGCTCAAAGAGAGCTTTTGCATAAGAATACATTATTAGGAGGAACTAAAGTGCGAAGGACTAAAAAACCGGTCTTTTTCATCGTGCTGCTGTGTATCTTAGGTCTTGGGTACCTGACCTTCTTCGGTATCCACACCTATTTTGGCGATACGAGAACGACCTATATCAAGGGTGCGGACGAGATCCGCTGGGGAATTGATATACAAGGCGGAGTAAACGCCACCTTTGAGCCTGCCGACGGATATGAGGCCACAGAGGAGGATATGGACGCCGCCAAGGCTGTTATCGAGCAGCGCCTTGTAAGCCTGAACATTACAGACAGCGAGGTATATGTTGACTACTCCAAGGGCAGAGTTATCGTCTCCTTCCCCTGGCAGGCAGGCGAGGAAAGCTTCGACCCTGAGCAGGCTGTTACCGAGCTGGGCGAGACTGCTATCCTCCGGTTTGCAAAGGGGACTACACTCCCTGAGACCGATGACGACCCGAACCTTGTACTTACCGGAAGCGACGTTGAAAGCGCCAAGGCTATGCAGTACACCGATAAGGACACCAACAAGATCACCTATGTGGTAAGCCTTGAGCTCAAGGATTCCGGCACCTCAAAGTTTGCCGCTGCCACCACAGAGCTCTACCCCACAAAGGGCCAGATCTCTATCTGGATGGACGAGACTATGATCTCGGCTCCTGCGGTACAGTCCGCTATCACCGACGGCTCTGCGCAGATCTCCGGCAATTTCACCTATGACAGCGCAAAGGCTTTAGCAGACAAGATAAATGCCGGCTCTCTCCCCTTTAAGCTGGAGACCACCAGCACCAACATCATCTCTGCGACTTTGGGCTCCGGTGCAAGAGACGCTATGCTTATCGCCGGCGTTATCGCCTTTATCTGCATTGCGATCTACATGATGATAATTTACAGGCTGCCCGGATTTGTGGCTTCTATCGCACTGTTAGGGCAGGTAATAGGTTCTATCGCCTGCATCTCCGGCTTCTTCGGAAATATCGACAGCTTCACACTGACTATCCCCGGTATCGCAGGTATCATACTTGCGGTAGGTATGGGCGTTGATGCCAACGTTATCACCGCAGAGCGTATCAAGGAGGAGCTGCTTGCCGGAAAGACCCTGACAGGCGCTATCACCACCGGCTATAAGCGTGCATGGAGCGCTGTATTCGACGGCAACATCACAGTTGTATTCGTGGCTGTTATCCTTATGGGCGCCTTCGGCCCCACAGACAGCGTTTTCGGAACTCTGCTGAAGCCTATCTTCTCCATGTTCGGCGCAGCTACCGCCGGCACTATCTACTCTCTGGGCTACACCCTGCTGGTAGGTATTATCCTTAACTTTGTGTTCGGAGTATTCTGCTCCAGACTTATGCTTTCATCGCTTTCACGCTTCAAGGCCTTCCGCAGCCGCAAGTGGTACGGTGTTCCCGAGAATGATGAAAAGCGTGCAGCTATGATCGAAAAGCGCCAGAGGGTGCTCAAGCCCAACAACCACAGAAAGCTTTTCTACGGCATCTCCTGCGGGCTTATCGCTGCGTTTGCGGCAGTTACGATCATCGCCGGCCTTGATGTGGCTATCGAGTTCAAGGGCGGTACCATCATCACCTACACCTATGAGGGGACAGTTGCCACCGGCGATGTAGAAAAGCTGGTATCAGACACGATAAACGAGAGCGCTGTAGTTACCGAGGGTGAGGATTTCTCCTCCGGCAAGCAGACCTTAAAGCTATCCTTCTCCTCTGACGAGGGCATCAGCAACGACAAGCAGTCACAGCTGGCAGACGCCATGAAGGAAAAGTTCCCCGACGGAAAGATCGAGGTGCTTGAATCCACCGACGTGGCCGCTTCTAACGGTATCGAGTTCTTCTTCAAGTGCCTGGTGGCCTGCGTGTTCGCTCTGATAATAACCGTTATCTACATCGGCTTCCGGTTCAGGAAGATCGGCGGTCTCTCGGCAGGCTGCTTTGCGGTACTGGCGCTTATCCACGATATGTGCATGGTATACGGCTGCTTCGTTATCTGCCGCTTTGATATCAACGCTAATTTCATGGCAGTTCTGCTGACTATCCTTGGCTACTCTATCAATGCGACGATCATCGTATATGACCGTATCCGTGAGAACGAGAGGCTCTACGGCAAGAAGTACGGCATCGAAGAGCTTGTGGATATGTCTATCACACAGACCCTTGGCCGTTCTATCCACACCACAGTTACTACCGTACTTGCTATGACAGTAGTCTGCATCGTGTGCGCTGTATGGGGCATTACCTCCATTATGAGCTTTGCATTCCCCCTTATCATCGGTATGCTGGCAGGTGTATACTCCTCCAACTGCATTGCTCCTACTCTTTGGGTGCTCTGGCAGAAGCGTGTTCAGAAGAAGAATGCAGCCAACAACCGTCCCGGCAAGAAGAAGGCATCAAAGAACCAGCCCAAGGCACCCCGTCCGAACAACGGCGCTGTGGTCTGAGCTGCTGACATTCACCGGATAAATTCTGAAAGATAATATGCCCCGGAGCATCAGAGTGCTCCGGGGCATTATAATAATAAATAAAGAAAAAAGAAGAAAGAATAAAGAATAAACAAGGTATCGCCTTTGGCGATGATTTTATATATCGTCCGCAAAGCGGGCACCTGTCTTTTCTTTATTCTTTCTTCTTGCTTTTTTAAATCAGTTTTATGCGTCTGCACTCAGGCTGCTTTAGGGAAGCATGGCGAAATACTCCTTGGAGAATTCCTTGTAGAGGCTGCGGAAATGCTCGTCGTTTTGCTTGACGTCGCTCCAATACTCGTGTATCTCCGTTTTCTCGTCGATCTCTATCAGGCTGCCCGCTATGTTGGAGCAGTGGTCGGAGATGCGCTCAAGGTTGATAAGTATATCCTGGAAGATATATCCCAGCTCAACGGTGCATGAGCCCTCCTGCAAGCGGTTGATGTGACGGTTTTTGAGCTCTATTATCAGGTTGTCCACGACCTCTTCCAGAGGCTCTACCCTGTGGGCAAGAGCAAGGTCATTCTTTATGTAGGCCCTGATAGCTGTGTGTATGTTCTCGTCAATGGCGGCGCAGATAACATTCATTTCCTTGCTGCCGTCCTCAGAGAACTGGTAGCCCTTTTCGTGGAGCTCCTTGGCGGATTCTATCAGGTTTACTGCGTGGTCGGAGATACGCTCTAAATTGCCGATAATGTGCATCATTTTGGAGACCTTCCGGTTATCCTCCGAGCTGACGCTGGATTTGGATATCTTTACCAGATAACCGCCCAGCCTGTCCTCATAGCGGTCTATCAGCTGTTCGCCCTCTATGACCTTTTCAGAAAGCTTCTCGTCGTACTTTTGCAGCACATAGAGTGCGTCAACGATAGTGGTCTCGGTGTGCCTTGCCATTTGTACCGCAGCCCCACGGCAGGCCTCAACTGCAACTGAGGGTATCTTGAAGAGGTTCATATCCAGCTTGGGCTCGTCCTCGTCGGGGGCTTCCTCACCGCCCTTGTCGGAGACGATCTTGCGTGAGAGCTTGACCAGCTGATTTGAGAAGGGCAGCAGCAGCAGGGTGATAGCCACATTGAAGATGCTGTGGCCTATGGCTATACCTATGGGGGAGATAGTGTCGTCAAAGAAATCCTTGGCAACTGTGGCCTCCAGCAGCAGCGTTACAGGCAGAAGTATCAGCACGCCGATTATCTTGATGAGAATGTGTATCGCAGCCACCCGCTTGGCGTTTTTCTTGACGCCTATGCTTGAGAGCAGGGCAGTCACGCAGGTGCCTATGTTCAGGCCCATGATAAGGGGCGCAGCCATGCTGACTGTCATGGAGCCGGTGGAGGAGAAGGCCTGCAAAATACCTATCGAAGCCGCCGAGCTCTGTATAATGCCGGTGAATGCCGCTCCCACCAGTACGCCCAGCAGGGGGTTCTTAAAGGCTACAAGCATACTCTTGAAGCCTTCCGATTCCGCCAGGGGAGATACCGCCCCGGACATAAGCGTCATGCCCGTCATGAGTATGGAGAAGCCCAGCATGATAGAGCCTATATCCTTTTTCTTGCTTTTCTTTGAGAGCATGATGAGCATTACTCCTGCCAGCGCCACCAGCGGTGAGAAGGAGGAGGGCTTTAAAAGCTTCAGGAAAAAATTATCGCCCTTTATGCCCGATAAGCTGAGTATCCATGCAGTAAGCGTGGTGCCTATATCGGCGCCGAAGCAGACTGCAACGGTCTGCTCAAGCATCATGATGCCAGAGTTTACCAGACCGACCAGCATAACGGTCACAGCGGACGATGATTGGATAGCAATAGTAATACCCATACCCAGCAAAAGACTTTTGATCTTGCTGGAGGTCATTTTTCGCAGAGCGGTCTCAAGCTTGCCGCCTGTGAGCTTTTCAAGGCTTTGGGACATAACGTTCATTCCGTAGAGGAAAAACGCCAGCCCGCCAAGCATTGTGAATACGGAGAATACATCAAACGTTTCCATAGCGGTGATCCTTTCGTGTTTGTCACCTGACAAACTCCTCATAACAAACCTTTCACTATACATCTTTATTATATCCAAAGCTTGGCATTTTGTCAACAGTCGCCGAACAATTCTACATTTTGCCGAAAACCCGCATAAAATCTTGATATAATATAACTCTTTTGTCTGTAACAAGAGGCTTTTTACCGCTGAAAAGGCACCCCGCCTGAAGCAGAGGTGCCTTAAAATATTCTGTTGCTTCGGTCGGTCAGGGCTTTTCTCCAAGCTCTTGCACAGAGACCTTTCCGTTGGTCTTGGGGTAAAGCTCAACATGGTCGTGGTCACTGCCGGTCCACTGGACGTAAGCAAGCCTGCCCTCGCTGAACTGAAAATATGCTCTGCCCGTAAAGCTGTGCCCCAGTTCTTCTTCAAGAGCTGCCTGTATTTGGCCGGAGCTGTCAAGCTCAAGATAAAGCTCCGCTGCATCAGAGCCGATGCCTTCACTTTTGTGCTCTGCCATATACAGCAGCATAGCAAGATAAAGCCTGTGTGCTTCGGTAAATTTCTGAGATGAAGTTCTGTCTGCGCTCACGTTCGGTTTTTCCTGCGCTTCACTTGCTATAGGTTCTGCACGGGTGCTGCTCATATTTTCACCGGCAGGGGTGTGCCTGCTGCCGATAAACGCCGCTGAAAGGCCCACAGCCAAAGCTGCCGCTGCTGCCGCAGCAAAGGATAAATGCCCTTTCAGCCTGACCTTGCCCTCCCTGGGGCGGCTGTCCTTGATGCTGACTGGCTGGGCTGCCGGCCTTTGCTCTACACTGTTCCCCATCAATTCGTCGAGAGGAATATCCTGCAGGAGCTCATCAAGCCTTCTCATAGCAAAATTCCTCCCTTGATAAGTGCTTCCTTCAATTCTTGCTTCCCTTTGCTCAGTATTCGCTCGCACCTGCGCTCACTCAGCCCTTCCTTGCGGGCGATGTCTTTAATGGGCATATTGAAATAATACCTGTCAATGAACACCTCCTTGTCCGGCGAGGGCATACTGCTCACACAGCCGATGATAAGCTTCTGGTTGTGCTTTTTGGCTTGCAGGTCGTCATAATCCACCTCTATGCCGATGTCGTTCTCCTTAGGGGGGATCACCTCCTGCCGCTTGATGCGGTTGAGGCTCCGGAGCTTGTCCGTGGTGCAGCTTTTGGCCACCATGCACAGAAAGCCCTTGAAGCTTCTCCGCTCAGGGTCGATCTCAAAGCGGTATCTCCACAGCTTGAAGAAGGTGTCTGAAACGACCTCGTCACAGTCCGAATCGCTTTCGAGCATTTTAGCGGCAATGCTCAGGACAAGGCCCTTATATTTTTTCATAGCCTCCTCAAGGCCTCTGGTATCGCTGCTTTTCATAAGCCTGAGAATATCCTCATCATTCAATAGCCACCACCGCCTTGATGTTGAAAGTACCTTCACATAGACGCTGCACGTCTGCATGGTTTCGTCTACATTATTATATACGATAAACGCAGAGATTTCCCCGCCTGAATCGGTGAACAAAGCGTAAACAATTGGAGAACTTTCTGATGCACGGCACACGATTTCTCTCATTGCGGGAGAAGTGAAGCGTCGGATCGGAGCTGACCAATTATTTGTGCATTGAAGTCAGCGGTTCATCTGAACTTATGTTAAAAAAGTGTGAACCATAAAGAGTTCAGATAACTTTTATCAGTGTTCGCTTAATTGCTGAATCAAACCGCCATATAGGGCGTTTTGATTATCCGGTCAGACAAAATTGCCCCGGTAGAACCGAAAAATAGGTCAAAAATATTGACATACACAAGAAAATATAATATAATATTGTCAAGGGGTTCGACAGAGCCGCTGTAAGGGAAGAAAGGGGAAATGAATCATGAAAAAGATAGCTTTAAGACCAAGAGCCAATGTTCCCGGCGAAAGTGACCATGAGCTGCTGCAATTCTTCCTCGGATTCATAATGCTCGGCGGAGGCATCTTCTGGGCGCTGAATATGTTTGAGGTAAGGTGGAGCTTCGGCTGGCACATAGGCAGCTGGAACATGACTGCCGGCGTTATGCTGGTGCCGCTGCTGATCGGTATATTTTTACTGTTCCTGCTGGATAAAAAGGCCATAGGCGGAGCGATAACAGCTTTGGGTGTCGTCATAATCATAATCGCTATGATAAACTCGGTGAGCTTCCATGCAAGGGCTGCTTCCATGTGGGTGTATGTGCTGATGTTCGGCCTGATCTTCGCAGGCGCAGGATTGGTCGCAAAGGTGCTCTTTCAGAAGAAGCCCCCGAAGAATAACGACCAGTAAGCTATGAACTTTATCTTAGTAGGCTTTGTGCTTGCGAATCTTCAGCTTGATCTTAACCTTTGGGCCGGCTATGCGATAAAGCTCGTGGGAGGGCTGTTTTTTCTCGGCGGGATATACGAGCTGGGCGGCCTCGATAAGGAGGCTGACAGGCTTCGTGCCCCGGGGATAGTTTTCAGCATCTCCTGCGCCGGTGCTGCGCTGGCGGCTTTTCTCCTGCGGGAGAGCACCGCAATTAGATTTACAGGCATAGCGGCGGGAGCGGTAACGACTGCTCTTGCAGGGCTGCTTTTCAGGCTGCTGTTCGCTATGTTCAAGGCCAAGCCCGGGCTTGTGGATAATATCCCGGAGGTGGTGCGGCTCTGCCCCAGATATGACAGAATGCTGATACTGCTTGCAGCAGTGCTCACTGCCGACTGTGTCAACCGCTTCACAAGCGGCGCTGCGGCAGATGTGAGCGGGTTCATCGCAGTGTATACCAAAATAGCCGCTTATGTTTTTCTGGCTGTCTGTGCGCTGAGCGTGAACAAGCTGCGCCAAAGCTATAATTCAGCTCACCCCGTGGGGTGAAAAGGTAAACTGCCGGAACGACCGGTTTTATATTAATTTTTAGGAGGAATCAACTATGGCAATTTTTCAGAGAATTGGTGACATCTTAAAGGCAAACATCAACGACTTGCTGGACAAGTGCGAAGACCCTGAGAAGATGGTCAAGCAGATCATCATTGATATGGAGAAGGAGCTTGAGAAATGCACAAACGCTTTAGGTCAGGCAATGGGCTCACAGAGGCAGCTGGGCAAGCAGCTCGAAAAGGCTAAGGCTGAGAGCGCTTCCTGGGAAAACAAGGCAAAGGCTGCTCTGCAGCAGGGCAATCAGGACCTTGCTAAGATGGCTCTCCAGAGAAAGGTCAACTCTGACAAGCAGGTAGAGCAGTATCAGCAGATGTACGATACCGCTACCGCTCAGGTAAACACTATCAAGGGTCAGGTAGATCAGCTCAAGATGAAGCTGGACGAAGCAAGAAGCAAGCAGAGTATGCTCATCGCACGCTCCAAAATGGCAGACGCTCAGAAGAACCTTGCAAAGACCCTCGGCAATATGGATTCCTCCTCTGCATTCAGCAAGCTGGATAAAATGGAGGAGAAGATCGAGGCTAAAGAGGCTCAGGCAGAGGCGTTCTCCGATCTGGCAGGCACCTCCAACGAGCCCGACCCCTTCGCTCAGCTTGAAACAGATTCCGCTGTTGATGCTGAAATGGCAAGGCTTATGGCTGAACTGGGCCAGACCTCAACCGGCAACGAGTAATTTATTTTGACGTCAGCTTCCCTGCGCAAAAGCAGGGGAGCCTTTCGTCGTATTCAGACGCTTGACAAAAATCTGACATAATAGGAATGTAGAATATGGTTGTATTGATTATTATAGGCGTGCTGCTGGTGGCGCTGGGCGTTTACCTTGCAGTATTCAAGAGAGCTAAGAGCGCCAGCCTTGCGCTGGAAATACAGGCACAGCCCACCAAGACCTTTGAGGAGGTCAAGGAGGCTTTGGAAGCTATGCAGGAGTATAACCCCTCCTACCGGGAGCTGGTGGAGGTCAAGGGTTTTGCTGCTACGAACGAGACTGTTAAAACGCCCTACACTAACCGTCAGGTGGCCTTCTACACTGCGGAGACTGTTCAGGTGAGTGAGACCACTGAGGAATACCGTGATTCTGAGGGCAACCGCAAGCTCAGAACTACCAAGCGTGAGGATAAGATAAGCGAGGAGGAATCCAGCGCAGACCTTATCCTGAAAGACAATGCCGGCAATGAGATCTTTATCGAGACTAACGGCGTTGCCAATAAGCTTGACCTTGTCAAGACCCACGATCACCTTGAACCGCAGAACCCCTACGGCGCCTCCTACAATAATGACCCCTTCAGGCGCTACCGGAAATTTACAGTTCCCAGCTACGGCACCGGCTACCGGATACTCGGCTTCAAGCAGGTGGAAAAGACCTTTCCGCTGGGAGGCGCACTCTATGTGCTGGGCGAGGCCTATATGCTGGCTAACCGCATCTGGATAGGCCCTCCTAAGGACAGCAAGCAGCCATTCATAGTTACCACCAAGTCCGAGGAGCAGATGCTTAAACAGACCCAGTCCTCACAGACCAGCTCTACTGTGGGCGGTATCATCTGTGCGATACTGGGCGTGGTGCTTGTTATTGTTGGCTTTGCCAAGAAGTGATCTATATCTGACATTTAACTGCTGTGAATCCCGCTGCGGGACTTGCAGCAGTTTGGTTGCTTTATAATTGACAGTTGACGGCTGTCAGCTGCATAATTCAGTGGGTGTGGTGAAAAATGATTTCAATAGTTATCCCCAGCTATAATGAGGAGGGAAATGTTTCCCACACAGCAGGGGTAGTTTGCAGGATTATGGAGAAGAACAATATCCCCTTTGAGCTTATCTTTGTCAACGACGGCTCCTCCGACGGCACATGGGGAAGGCTTGAAAAAATGGCCCGTGAGGACGAGCGGATAGTGGCTGTTGATTTCAGCCGGAACTTCGGCAAGGAGAGCGCTATCTTTGCAGGGCTTGAGGCTGCCAGCGGAGATGCAGTCGTGCTTATGGACTGCGATTTGCAGCACCCCCCTGAGACGATAGTTGAAATGTACAATATCTGGAAAAACAACGATGTGGATATAGTTGAGGGGCGCAAGGCCGACAGAGGCAAGGAGAGCAAGGTCTACAGAGGGTTCTCGCTGCTGTTTTACAAGCTGATAAAAAAGACCTCCGGCCTGGATATGGACGCCGCCTCTGATTTCAAGCTGCTGGACAGGCGTGCCGTTGATGCCCTGCTGAGAATGCCTGAGAGACTGACCTTTTTCAGGGCTATGAGCTCATGGGTGGGCTTCAAGACCGAGAGGGTGTATTTTGAGGTGGCAGAGAGGGAGGTGGGGGAATCCAAGTGGACTACCCGCCAGCTTATCAAGTTTGCCATAAACAACATCACTTCATTTACCTCGGCGCCCATGCAGATAGTTACGGTCTTCGGCATCATCACCTTTATCGTGTCACTGATAATGGGAATATCCACCTTTGTGCAGAAGCTGCTGGGTGAGTCAGATGCCGGCTTCCCGACGGTAATTATCCTGCAAATGCTGACCTCCAGCATTATAATGTTCAGCCTTGGAATAATAGGCTATTACATTGCCAAAATATATGAGGAGATCAAAAACCGCCCGCGTTACATCATACGCGAAATAGTCAGAAAAAAAGACAGAGGAGATAATAAGTGAGCCAAGCTTCAACCCCTGAAAAAGCGCCGTTTATGCAGCGGCTGAGAAAGACCCTGCTGCGCTTCGGGCGCTGGAACAAGAGCATCTACTTTGCAGTGTTCTTAGTGCCTGTTATTGTAATGTATCTGGCCTATGCCCTCTTTGGGGTACACCCCTATGGCAGCGGCTCTGCGCTGGTGCTTGACCTGAACGGACAGTATGTCTACTACTATGAGGCCATGCACGATGTGTTCCGGGGCGACGGCAGCCTTGTATATGATTGGTCAAGGAATCTTTCGGGAGAGATGTTTGGCATATTCTCCTATTATCTGGCAAGCCCCTTCATGCTGGTGATCTGCCTGTTCCCGAGAACGGCAATGTGCGGCGCTATAGAAACGATGCAGCTTTTGAAGATCGGCACCGCTGCTGTAACATTTGTATTCTTCCTGCGGCATCACTACAAGCCTACCCGCACAGCCCAGCTGGTATTCGGCAGCTGCTATGCTCTGATGAGCTATATGGTGGTGGAGCTTATGAACCCCATGTGGCTGGACGGGCTGATCTATCTGCCGCTGATCTGCCACGGCGCTCACCGCCTGATAGAGGAAGGCAAAATGGCCCCCTATATCATTCCGCTGGCACTGATGTTCATAGCCCATTTCTATATCGGCTATATGATAGGCTTCTTCACGCTGATGTATTTTATCTATATCTGCCTTTCAAAGGAGGGGCGGATACTGCCGAAGCACTTTCTGCTGAGGGCGCTGCAGGCTATAGCAGCCACGGTGGTGGCGATCCTCTGCGCAGCCATAGTGCTGATACCGGTCTATAACTCTCTGAAGCTGGGCAAGCTGGAATTCTCAGAGCCCGACTGGAACCTTGCTACCCGTTTTGACTGGCTGACCCTCTTCACCAAGATGTTCCCCATGAGCTATGATACGGTAAACGTTGAGGGGCTGCCGATGATCTACTGCGGAAGCATAAGCCTGCTGCTTATCCCGCTGTTCTTTATGAACTCAAAGATCGGCATCAAGGAAAAGGTCAGCAAGGGTCTGCTGGCAGCGGCGCTGGTGATCTGTATGTATATCCGCCCGATCGACACGGTGCTCCACGGCTTTCAGGAGCCTAACTGGCTCAACAACCGCTATTCCTTCTGCCTTTCGTTTGTGCTGCTGCTCATGGCCTACCGTGCCTTTGAGAACCACGACGGCTTCACTGTCAAGGAGCTGGGGGGAGTGTTCTTCGGGCTGTTTGTGTTCCTGATATGGTGCGAGCGGGAGCAGTATGCTCACTTCACCATTTTCGAGGGCCGGACCTCCAACAACGAGACCCACGGAGTTATTCAGGGAGTATGGTACTCGGCTATTGCTATCGGCATATTCTTCCTGATGATATATCTCTGGAAGAAATATCAGACCAAACGGGCGGTGCCGATCATACTCTGCGTGGCTGTGGCTGTGGAGCTGCTGGGCAACACAATGGACACTCTGCATAAGATAGATATTGATGTGGTATACAGCAAGTACACCTCCTATGAGCCCTATATGAGCGACACCCGTGATGCAGTAGATAATCTTTACAGCTTTGACAGTTCGCCTTTTTACAGAGTGGAGGCCACCTTCCACCGGACGGTGAACGACCCTATCGGCTGCGATTACCACGGCCTTTCTCATTCCAGCTCCACTATGAATTCGCCTGCGCTCTCAATGCTCAGAGACCTTGGCTTTGCCTACGGCGGGCATTTCATCAAATACGAGGGCGAAACTATACTGACCGATTCGCTTTTCGGCATCAAGTATATCATGGACAAGCAGGATTACGACGGCGTGATGCGCTACAAGGACAGCCGCTCCATAATCCCTGACAGCTACACCTTAGCCACCCATGTAAACGAGCAGGCTGCAAAATACAGCTTCTACCAGAACCCCTATGCCCTTGGACTGGGAACAGTTTCCTCCAAGGAGATACTGAATATCCACCTGGACGGCAGCAACCCCTTCTACGACCAGAACCGCATTTACAATGCGCTGCTTTCAGAGGACGCTATGGGCGAATATTTCACAAGGATACACCCTACCGTCACCGAGAGCGAGAATCTTTCCAGAGTGGGCCTCACCGACGGCTGCACCAAATACTATTTCACAGACGAGAGCCACCCTGAGTGCCACATTGACTATATCGTAAGAATGGACAAGGACTCATATCTTTATATGTTCCTGCCGACCCTGCACCAGCACGCCTGCAATGTATGGTACCAGAAGGAGAGCGAGTATGTTCCGGGGGCAAATCAGATGTCTCAGGCGGGCCAGTTCTTCACCGGTGATGATTACTCTATAATGAACATAGGCAAGTTTGCAGAGGGCGAGCGGATAAGGATAAGGATAACCATTGCTAACGCTGAAAAGGAAGGCGTTTGGAGCGACGAGCTGTTCTACACCTTTGATAACGACGCCTTTGCAGAGGCTGCCGCAGCCCTGCAGCGCAGAAGCCTGAACCTCACAGAGTTTGATGAAACGCATCTTGAGGGCACCTGTCAGGCAGAGGAGGGTCAGTACTTGTTTACCACCATTCCTTATGAGGAGGGGTGGAGCATCACAGTGAACGGCAAGGACGTAAAGCCTGAAAAGGCTATGGATACCCTTATGACTATCCCGCTGGAGGCTGGCGAGAACACGGTAGTCATGGATTTCTCACCCAACTATTTCCGGCTGGCTATAATCGTCAGCATCGTGGGTGTAGTTATCCTTGCCCTGATAATCCTGCTGGAATACAAAAACGGCAGGCTCATAAAGCGCCTGTTCCTGAAATCCCAGTACAGGTCTTAGCGCAGACGGCGCAGTTCCCTCGCCCGCAGCTTAGCGAATGTTCGGAGCTTTGATTGGCTCGGGGCAATGCTTGTGCAGCAGTTAAACACAATAGAACACTATAGTAAACGACATTAGAAATTGCACTTTGAGAACGAGCAAAAGTCGAATATATGCTTTTGCGAAGTTCGCAAAGAAGCAATTTCA
>CADBTF010000066.1 GCA_902797485.1 uncultured Ruminococcus sp.
GCGTCCTGCGCTGTTGCCCTTTTTGAGGTTGTTTACGATAACATTCATCATAGAGGGTGCCAGCAGCGAGCGCATGATCGTCAGGTTGGAGCTGATGGGGTTCAGTATGCGCACTACCCTGCGTTCGGGAGCGTCCTGCGGAACGTGCAGCATATCCAGGTCAGCATCAGCATAGAAGCCCAGGGTCGATACCTCGTAGTAGCCGCAGGAGCACATCACTCTTTCAAGCTTCTCACGCTGCACCTGCTCAAAGGTCTTTCCGCCTGAGGTAACGGCAGCGTTTTTCAGGAAGGTAGGAACTATATGCTCATAGCCGTATTCGCGGATAACTTCCTCTGCAAGGTCAGGCTCACCCACCTCAATGTCCTCTCTGTAGCGGGGAGCAGTTACATCAAGCTGATCGCCGTTCTGCTTCACCTCGAAGCAAAGGCTTCTGAGGCTTTCCAGCACGGCCTCCTCCGGGACCTCGATGCCGAGTATCCTGTTGATGCCGGAAAGGGTGGCGATAAAGTGCTTGCCCTCTCTGGGAGCACCTGCGCTGAAATCAGCAGACGTGGAGGTTATCTCGCCGCAGCTAAGCTCTGAGATAAGGTGCAGAGCACGCTCCATGGCAAGCTCTGTGGTATACTCTGAGATGCCCTTTTCATACCTGCTTGAAGCATCGGTATTCTGGCCGAGGCTCCTTGCAGTCTTGCGGATATTATCACGGACAAACTTAGCAGACTCAAAGAACAGATTTTTGGTGGTTTCCTTGATGCCGCTGTTTATACCGCCCATTACACCCGCAAGCGCAACAGGCTTGGTCTCGTCGCAGATGACGAGATTATCAGGTGTCAGGGTGAATTCCTTTGAATCAAGAGTTACGATCTTTTCATTCTCTTTGGCACGGCGCACTACGATATGCTTATTTGCCAGCTCGTCAAAGTCAAAGGCGTGCATGGGCTGACCTATCTCCAGCATAACATAGTTGGTTATATCTACTATATTGCTGATGCTCCTGATGCCGCAGAGGGCAAGGTAACGCCTCATCCATGCCGGCGACTGCCCGAAGGTGATGTTGGTAACAGCATGGCCGATATAGCGCGGGCAAAGGTCCGGTGCCTCAACATCAAGCTTTAAGTCCTTGATAACAGTATTTGTTGCAGTGTATTCTGTGGAGGGCATCTTCACAGTCTTTTTCAGGACTGCCGCCACCTCTCTTGCGATACCAAGCACCGACTGGCAGTCCGGGCGGTTAGCAGTTACGGAAATATCAAAAATATAATCATCAAGGCCGACTACCTTGCAGATGTCTGTTCCGGGAACAGTGTCCTTGGGCAGGTCAAGCAGGCCGTTTACCTCAGAGCCGGGGTAAAGGTCATCGTTAAGACCAAGCTCTGCACCGGAGCAAAGCATACCGTAGGAATCAATGCCCTGCATCTTGCGGGGAGCTATGCGGAAGTCACCCGGCAGAACTGCGCCGTCAAGAGCAGCGGGAGTGTGCATACCCTCATACACATTGGGGGCGCCTGTCAGTATCTGTATATCGCTGCCGAAGCTGCCGCAGTCCACCCTGCACTTGAACAGATGTGTGCCCTCGATCTTCTCGCAGGAGAGCACCTTGCCCACTACTACCTTCTGTATACCCGCTGACACGTCTATCAGCTCCTCCACCTCAAAGCCGCAGCTGAACAGCTTCTTTTCAAGCTCCTGAGCAGAGATGTCTATATCTACATATTCTTTAAGCCAACTGAATGGTACCTTCATTCTTCTCGTCCTCCTTAATCTCTGAACTGTTCAAGAAAACGCAGGTCGTTCTCAAACAGCAGGCTGATATTGTTTATACCGTATTTCAGCATAGCGATCCTTTCGATTCCGATACCGAATGCAAGGCCTGAATATTCATTCGGGTCTATCCCGCAGTTTTCAAGAACGGAGTGATGAACTATACCTCCGCCGAGAACTTCTATCCAGCCGGTGTGCTTGCAGAGGCTGCAGCCCTTGCCGCCGCACTCGAAGCAGCTGACATCTACCTCAACGCTGGGCTCGGTGAATGGGAAATAGCTGGGGCGGAGCCTTGTCTTGACGTCCTCGCCGAATATGCCCTTTACGAACTGATCCAGCATACCCTGCAGGTCGCAGAGGGTGATGTTCTTATCCACCACAAGGCCCTCCATCTGGTGGAACCTGGGGGAATGGGTAGCGTCGCTGTAAGAGCGGAAAACACTGCCGGGCACCAGCACCTTGATAGGGGGCTTCTTGCTGTCCATAACTCTGATCTGGCCGGGGCTGGTGTGGGTGCGAAGAAGAATATCCTTGGCAACATAGAAGGTATCCTGCATATCTCTTGCAGGGTGATTCGCAGCCACATTCAGTCTGGTGAAGTTATGGTCGTCGTCCTCGATCTCAGGGCCTTCAAAGATTTCAAAGCCCATACCGGCAAAGACATTTATCATATTGTTTCTGGTTATTGAGATAGGGTGAAGCACACCGCCCGGAATCTTCTCCGCAGGCAGGGTGATGTCAACTGCTTCCTCTTTGTTCCTGCGCTCAAGCTCTGCGTGCTCAAGGCGCTTTTCGGCGCTGCGGTAGATCTCCTCCGCCTTCTGTGAGAGCTCGTTTATGAGCTTGCCCAGTGCAGGCCTTTCCTCCTTTGAGACCTTGCCCAGCTCCTTTTTGATCTCTGAAACGGCGCCTTTTTTGCCAAGATATTTCTGCCACAATTCAGAGAGCATTTTCTTATCCTGGACTGAGCTGACCTCCTGTTTCAGACTGTCGAGCAATTCTGAAATCTTATTTTTCACTGTAAACACCTCGTTGTTTTTAATGGAATGTATACCTATCAATTATATCATATTATCCCGCCGTTGTCAATCGCCGGAAAGTGCTTTAATTGTGAAAAAATTGACACAAAGCCTTTACATTTTTAGAGCAATATGCTATTATTATAATATGTTCCCATGCGGGGGCAGAAGAATTATCAGGAGGGATATTTATGGCAGACAAGATCAATTTCTTTGGGTTTACGGGAGAGAATACGGTCGGAGACCTCAGAGAGTTTTTTGAGAATGATCCGGAACGATTAAAAGAACTGGCAAGACTAGTTTCAGATTCATTCCGGTGGGTATATTATAGGATAATCATAGATCTGATATTTAAAAAAGTATTAGACCCAAAAAGCTATGGTGATTACCGTTCCTACAGAGAATTATCTTCGACAATATATCACAAAATATCAGAAGATGAAAAAAGATATGAATTGGAAGCTAAGAGCACAGATAATCTGACAGCCAATATAAAGTTATGTGAATTATACGGCATATTAATTGATGATAAAAAAGAATTCTTTGGCAACTCCTATAATGATAACGCAAGAGTTAAAGAAAACTGGGAAGAAGTAATGACTACTGCCTGTGCAAATGATATTGACAACAGCTCTCGTTTCGCCCGCCGGAAGCTTCTTGAAAGAGCTGTGCTCACCGATGAACTCAAGGACGTTCTTGAACACTATATTGCTACATACTATCCCGA
>CADBTF010000067.1 GCA_902797485.1 uncultured Ruminococcus sp.
CCGTCATACTCCTTTCTTCAACAACTACAGACCTCAGTTCTATTTCAGAACTACTGACGTTACCGGCGTTATCACTCTTCCTGCTGACAAGGAAATGTGTATGCCCGGCGATAACGTAACAATGGACGTTGAGCTTATCACCCCGATCGCTATCGAGGAAGGTCTCCGCTTCGCTATCCGTGAGGGCGGCAGAACTGTTGGCTCCGGCGTTGTTACCGCTGTTAGAGACTAATAAGTCACTAAGGGGTAAAACCCAATAATAAAGGCTCCCTAAGCCGGAAGGCTTGGGGAGCTTTTTGTATGTATTAGTTTTTGCAGAGAGCAGCCGCCGCCGTATCAGGAGCGGGCGCTCTCTACAAGCTGAATGAACTCTGCCTTTGGAATGGGCTTCGAGAAGAAATACCCCTGCAAATAGTCAACAGAGAGCTGCTTTAACAGCTCGATCTGAGTTTCGGTCTCAACGCCTTCGACTAAGATCTGCCGGTGCATCTGCTTTATCATGTGAACGGAGCTTTCCAGAATGATCTTGCCAAGCTCACTTTCCTCTGCGCTCCAAAGTATGCTTTTGTCGATTTTTACCACGTCAAAGTCCAGCATGAATATCGCACGCATATTGGAGTAGCCGGTGCCGTAATCGTCCATAGAGAAGTGGAAGCCGTCTGCCTTCAGGGAGGCTACCACCCGGCTGAGGGTCTCGTAGTTGCTGGCTGCAATGGATTCGGTGATCTCAAAGTTTATCCTGTTTTTGTCAATGTCGTATTCGTCGGTTATGGTATTGATATGCTTTACAAAGCCGGGCTGCATACACTCGATGACCGAGAGATTGACATTTATGCAGTCTATGCCGAGCCGTGCAGGAACGCCGCTTTTAATAAAGGAACAGACCTCTCTTAGCACGAAATCGTCAATGTCGTCGATAAGGCCGTTCTGCTCGGCTATGGGGATAAACTCGTCGGGATAAACATTTCCGATAATGCTGTCGTGCAGACGTATCAAGGCCTCGGCTCCGTGGAGACGCCGCTCCGCAAGGCTGTAGGTCGGCTGATAGTAGACCTCGAAATTGCCCTCCTCAAGGCCGCGGGCCAGAGCGTTTTCAACGGCGGAACGCCTCATGAGGTAGTCAAGGTCTCTGCCGGAGAGCACTTTTTTGTCAAGATTAGTCGGCACAGGGCTGTCTGCCATATAGAAAACATCAGCGGGATTTTTTATCCTTTCGGGGGACTCGCTCAGCATAACGACAGCGTTAAGCAGCAGGGAGTTCTCCCCTAAGGTCCAGCTGTTGTTGAAGCGTTTGCTGATTATCTCTGCCATTTTAAGGGAACGGCTGTGGTCGCCGTCAAGGACCGTGAGGATAAAGGTGCCGGGGCTGGTGTTGTAGATGCAGTAGCGGGGCACAAGAGTGCGTAGGAACCCGGCAATGACGATCTGTATGCCGTCGGAATTATCGGAGCTGCTGGTGTGCTCCAGAAGGTCGATGTTGGTTATCTTTACGCAGATAATGTCGATATTGCGCTTGTTCAGCAGGGCGGTGGAAAGGTCTGATTGCAGTGCCTTCCGGTTGTAGATGCCGGTGTCAATGTCTATCCTGTCGTCCTCGCTCTCAATGGCGATCATAACGCCAAGCAGCGCCAGCGCCTCTGCAAAGAGCTCGCTCTTGATGCTGATGTTTACAAATTGCAGGATAACTCCCACCACCACGATAATGAAGAAGTAGATAAGAGCCGTGCGCCTTTTGGCTGTCAGAGCACGCCATGTAAAGATCAGCCGGAAGAATGAAAGCCCGAAATAGAAGGCTGCAGCAAAGTAGATCAGATTTTCGGCCCACTCTCTGTTGAACACCCTCGCTTCGTTATAGCTGTAGACCCAGCGGGTAAAGGGGTTGATGACAGCCAGCAGCTCAGTGATGATGAACGGTGATGCCAGCAGCAGGTTCCTCCGGAAGACCGGCCCCTTTCCGCCGTAGCCGCAGACGATGCAGACATAGAGGAAGAACATGGGGCTGAGGGCGGTGTGCAGCACAAAGTAGGTGTAATCGCAGAGCCTGAACAGGAAAAATGCGCCGTCGCTGTCCATGCGGACGGGATCAACAAAAACACGGGTTATCTGCGAGACCGCATTCAGCCCGACAATGCTGATAAGTATGAGATATATTTTATTTTGGAGTTTATCTGTGCGCTGCTGGATCACCGTAAAGATAACACTGGTAACACATATCAACAGTGCAGAAATAAACAGCGCAAGCTGCGCAAAATTAATATCTGTCATATCTATCACCTACACTGAAACCAATAAATACAGATTTATTCAGTATAATTATATCATATTTTGTATATAAAATCAATAAATATCTTTGAATATTCAATAAATTCCCTGTTAGATTTTACCACTGCCGGCAGAAGAAAAGAACACTCCTGCCAACACTGTGCAGAAGTGCCCCTGTGAGCCTGTGTATCAGGCCTACTGCCTGTTGAAATAATCAATGCCCTTGGAGGGGATAAAGAAGGTCCTGATGTAGCCGTCGGTGGAGAGAACGAGAAAATATCCGGTGGCGGTATCGAAGAACACGTCGTCGCCGTCCTCCTTTTCGGTCTTGTGGAGGACAGTATCCGAATCGGAATTGAGCAGGTCATTTGCCAGCTGCAAATACTCCTCCTTGGTGATGCTGCCGAACTCTGAGCCATGCTTCTCAAAATGCTGCTGGTAATATTTGTCGTTCCGGAAGGTGTAATGCTTATACTCCTTCTGCGGGGCAGCGGCAGAGCTTTCAGTTTCAGCAGGGTTGTCTGCTGTAGAAGCAGTGGTCTCCGGAGCGGAGGCTGCATCTGTATCAGGAGCGCTGCTTTCCTGAGCAGGGCTTTCATCGGCGGGGGCTTCCGTCACGATAGTCAAGGAGGGCTGGCTGCTGCTTGTATCCTTTTTGGAGCAGGCCGTCATTCCAAGCATTGCGGCCAGGATGATACCCAAAAGCAAAATGCCGATCTTTCTCATATGAACACATCTCCCTTCAAGATAATTATACCACAGCCTGCCGAAACAATCAAGCCTGCTGCCTGCAAAATATTGCCCTCAAACACTTGCAAAGAGCCAAGACTTGTGATATAATAAATATATATGTGTAAATGTCGGAAAGGTAGGGAGCGGAGTGTTAAAAAGGCTAACTGCGTGTGCGGCGGCGGCTGTGCTGCTGAGCGGCTGCACGTCAATAAATTTCAGCGTGGATAATCTGCTGGCCGCCCCTAAGCTGACCGCTGAGCAGAGCGAGATACATGAGGCCCTCATTGCGGCAGTCGGCAATAACCTGACCCTTAAATATCCTAAGAACGGCGCCAACCGCTCTGCCTATGTTATCGCTGATATTGACGAGGAGCCGGGAGATGAGGCTCTGGTCTTTTATGAATATACCGGCTCGGAGACCAATGACGACGGCCTTCGGGTGAACCTGCTGGACAAGGACGAGAACGGCAAATGGCAGTCTGTGAAGGAGATCGCCGGTGCAGGCACAGATGTGGATAAGGTCATCATCGCTAAAATGGGCGCAGATAACCACACCAATGTTCTGGTAGGCTATCAGACCCTCTCCGGAGAGGAAAAGGCTCTGGAGATATACAGCTATTTCGGCGGCAGCTTCGGCAGGATAGGCACCAGCAGCTACTCTGTGCTGGAAACTATCGACGTTGATTCGGACGGCGCCAACGAGCTTGTTACCATAAGGCGCCAGACCAACACCGAAACCGGCCTGACCACCTCAACAGCCTCTCTGCTGACCCTGAACAAGACCACTGACGATGAGGGCAAGGAGGTAGACGCTGTTACCCTGACCCAGAGCATTGAAATGTGCGACAACGTCAGCTCCTATGCCAGAGCCTTGGCGGGCAGGGTGGCGGACGGCAGAAATGCCCTTTATGTTGATGCGGTGGACGCAGAGGGTATGCTGCATACTGAGCTGGTGTATTACCGCTACTCTGCTTTGCAGAACCCCATGCAGATAAGAAGCGAGAAGCTTATCCCTCTGTGCACAAGGCCCTACGGCTATTACAGTGCTGATATTGATAACGACGGTATTATCGAGATACCTGTGACCCGCCCGCTGACGGGCTATGAGAGCGCTCCGCCGGAGGAGCAGCTGGTGCTCACCAGCTGGACCCACTATGTGGATTTCTATGAGCTGCAGGAGGTCTATTCCGGCTACTATGCAGTCTCGGACGGTTATACCTTCGTGTTTCCCGGCCGCTGGGCGGACAGTGTCACTGTAAAGCGTGACCCGGTGACTAACGAGACTGTTTTCTATAAATACGCCGGAGACATCAACGCTGAGATGACCGAGCTTATGCGCATAGCTGTCGTGCCCAAAACGCAGGTGGAGGAATTCACCTTCAGCGGTTATCAGGTGATAACCAGTGCCGGGCAGCTGGATTATCTTGCGCTGCTGCCCACCAACAAGCGTGAGCAGCTTATCCCGACTGTTGATGAGGTAACAAATAATCTTTATGTAATAGAGTCTTGAAAGCTGTTATCTGCCGGCTGCCATGCAGAGGAGATAACTATATTATAAGTTATTATTAAGTTCAATTAAGGAGGTAGCTATAATGAGAAAGGTTTTAGTTTGTGAGGACGAGGATTCTATCCGGGAGTTTGTAGTGCTCAACCTGACCAGAAGCGGCTATGAGGTTGTGGACGTGAACTGCGGCGAGGACGCTATTGCTGCCTTTGAGCAGGCCGGCGGCGACTTTGATGTGGCCCTTCTGGATATTATGATGCCCGGTATCGACGGGCAGCAGGTCTGCAAGAAGTTCAGAGAAAAGTCAGACACAATGGGCATTATCATGCTCTCTGCCAAGAGCCAGGAAATGGATAAGATCAGTTCACTGATGAACGGCGCTGATGACTACATAACCAAGCCCTTTTCTATTTCGGAGCTTGTTGCCAGAGTGGACGCAGTTTGCAGGAGAGTTTCTATGTCCCACTCCAAGCCGGAGGCCACCTCTACTATCGTGTCCGGGCCCTTTGTGCTGAACCTCAAGAGCAGGACAGTCTCAAAGAACGGCGTCACCGTTGACCTGACACAGGTGGAATATCAGATCATGGAGTATTTTTTCAAGAATCAGAATACCGCCCTTGACCGCACCAGCATACTCAACCACATCTGGGGCGAGAGCTATTACGGCGACGATAAGATCGTTGATGTAAACATCAGGCGCATCAGAATGAAGATAGAGGACGAGCCCTCCAACCCCAAGTATATTCTGACTATCTGGGGCTTCGGGTACAAGTGGAGCGCCAACTGATAAATTTTCGGGAGAAATGAAAAGCTTTGTCAACTTCAATTAAGGCTCACCACGGCCGCCACAGCGTAAAGACCCACTGGCTGATAAACACCATGGGAACTGTGCTGGTGGTGCTGCTGGTGATAGAGATACTGCTTATACTGGCGGTGAGAAGCTACTACTACAGCGCCGCCAGACAGTACATGACCTCAAAAATGAATATAGTCGCTAATGACGTTATGCAGAATTCCGGCGACGCCACCACCAACTATAACTCCAAGATACGCTCGGAGGTTGAGACCTATTCCGATAAGGACAAGGTGGAGCTTATGGCGGTCAAGACTGACGGCAGCATTGACATAACCTCCTCCGGCTTCTCCCCCTCAAATGACGTCAGCATGGAGGATTATCTGGAGGCGAAGAAATCAGCCACCGGCACTGCCACAGCTGTCTTTGAGCTGACCTCCGGAGAGAAGGTAATTGCTGTTACCTCCATGATCTCACCAAAGGGCTGTGAGTTTGAGGCGCTGAGAATGGTCTCCTCCATGCGGGGGGTGGATAACCAGATCTGGGTAATGATAATTATAATCACCGCAATAGTTGCGGCTGTTGTGCTGCTTATTTTTCTGTCGGGTATGTTCTTCATACGCTCTATAGTTTACCCGGTCATCAAGATCGGCGGCATCACAAGGCGCTTTGCCACCGGTGATTTTACGGAGCGTATCGAAAAGACCACCGACGATGAGATCGGTGAGCTTTGCGATTCTATAAACTACATGGCAGATGAGCTCTCTAACGCAGAGCAGATGAAGAATGAGTTCATATCATCAGTCTCTCATGAGCTGAGAACTCCGCTGACTGCTATCAAGGGCTGGTCGGAGACCCTCACCACCATGGGCCCGGAGGACACGGAGACCTTTAAAAAGGGTATGCGGGTGATAACCTCCGAGACAGAGCGGCTTTCGCAGATGGTGGAGGAGCTGCTGGACTTCTCACGCATACAGGATAACCGGCTTCAGCTGCAAAAGGCTACTATTGATATTCTGGCGGAGCTGGGAGAGACAGTGCTCATCTATCAGGAGAGAGCAAGGGCGCTGGGCATCAAGCTGGATTACTACGAGCCGGAAATGCTCCCCTTTGTCTACGGCGATAAGAACAGGCTGAGACAGGTTTTCATCAATATTGTGGATAACGCTATCAAGTATTCCGACAAGGGAGATACCGTCTCTGTGGAGGCCTATGAGCAGGGCGGAGAGATATGTATTTCTGTGTCTGATACCGGCATAGGCATTTCCAAGGAGGACCTGCCGAAGATCAAGACCAAGTTCTTTAAGGCTAACCATACCCGCCGGGGCTCAGGCATAGGCCTTGCAGTGGCGGACGAGATCATCGAGCGGCATAACGGCAAGCTTATGATAAATTCAGAGCAGGGCGTGGGCACCACAGTTATGATAACTCTGCCCTGCATAGAGCAGACCAAAAAGAGTGAGGAAAAAGAAACGATCAACGTTGAGCTGATCTCCAGCGAGGTCAGCCCGCACGATGAATGAGAGGTAATTAATGAGCAAAAACACTACACCGGAGCTTGGCGAGGAAAAATTCAAATCTAAGATCGGCGGCCAGGCAGTTATCGAGGGCGTCATGATGCGGGGCATTGATAAGGCGTCTATGGCGAACCGCCTTCCCAGCGGGGAGATAGATCTGGAGATCTGGCCCATAAGGGGCGGAAAAAATCTGCCCTGGTACCGCAAGGCCCCGTTTATACGGGGGATATTCAGCTTCGGCATTTCAATGATAGACGGCTACAAATGCCTGATGCGTGCTGCTGACAAGCAGATAACTGATGACGATGCCGAGGAGGAGAGCAAATTCGAGAAATGGCTCTCTGAAAAGCTTGGAGATAAGCTCATGCCCATAGTGTCCGGCATTTCGGTGGTCGTGGGGCTGGGGCTGGCTATACTGCTGTTTATGATGCTGCCCAGCTGGATATTGAAGCTTATAGGCAATTTTGTCGAGATACCGGACGTTGTAAAGAATATAATCGAGGGCTTGTTCAAGATAGCCATTTTTGTGGGCTACACCGCCCTGACCGGAAAAATGAGCGATATGCGCCGGCTCTATGAGTACCACGGAGCAGAGCATAAGACCATAGCCTGCTATGAGCACGGCCGGGAGCTGACAGTCGAGAACGTTAAGCAGCACTGCCGCTTCCACCCGAGATGCGGCACCAGCTTTATCTTTCTGGTGCTGTTTATCAGCATTTTTGTAAACTCAGTTTTCAGGCTCTCGTGGGAGAATGTGATGCTGAGAGTGCTCTGCAAGCTGGCACTGCTGCCGGTGGTAATGGGCCTGGCCTATGAGGTCATCAGGCTGGCTGGTAAATACGATAATCCGGTCATGAGGGCAGTTTCAGCTCCCGGGCTCTGGATACAGCGCATAACCACCAAGGAGCCCAAGGACGATGAGATAGAGTGCGCTATCGAGGCGCTGAAGGCTGTTATACCCGAAGGCGGAGAATAGACTCTGGAGGGAGAGCAATGAGCATAGGTGAGAACAAGATCGTTGACCGTGAGATCTACCTGACCCGTATGCAGCGTTCCATTCTGGACAAGATGTTTTTTATTGACAAGGTCTTTGAGCCCTTTGACACAGTGCTGGATTTCGGCTGCGCCAACGGGGAGCTGATAAAGGCGCTGCGCCCGGTCTGCCCTTACTATAAATATGCAGGCTATGACCTTGACCCGGAAATGATAGCCGCTGCAAAGGAGAATGTTCCTGATGTGCCCTTCTGGTCCCGCTGGGAGGAGATCGAGGTGCCCTTTGAGAGCACACTGCTGAATATCTCCAGCACCATTCATGAGGTGTATTCCTACGGCACGGAGGCAGATGTCAGGGAGTTCTGGCAGAGGGTGTTCGGCAGCGGGTTCAGGTATGTTTCTATCCGGGATATGATGTTTGAGCAGCAGCTTGTGAGGCCTGCGGACGCAGCACAGCTTGAGGCAGTACGCCGAAGCAGCTATACCAAGCAGCTGAAGGATTTCGAGAGCGTCTGGGGAGAGATAAAGACCCAGAAGCAGCTTGTGCATTTTTTGCTTAAATACAAATACACCCAGAACTGGGAGCGTGAGGTCAGGGAGGATTACTTCCCCATTTCGGCAGAGAGCTTGTCAGAGCTGGTGCCGGAAAGCTACAGAGTGGTCTACTGCGAGAGGTTCACTCTGCCCTTTACAGCCTGGCAGCTGCGTCAGGACATGGGCATAGAGCTCACAGACCACACCCATATAAAGCTCATACTTGAAAGAGTGTGAGCAGCTGATATTACGGAACGGAGATAAACTATGAGCACCTACGGGACGCTATTGAAGGACGCAGAGCAGCAGCTCTCAGAGCTGGAATACTCCGACGCAGCCCTTGAAGCAAGGGAACTGTTAGGCAAGGCACTGGATAAGGACTGCCGCTCGGCAGAGTTTGAACTGCTTCTCCGGGAGGAGGCAGACGGGGCTGTGAGTCGTGAGCTCTTTGACCTTTGCTCCAAAAGGATAAAAGGCGAGCCCCTGCAATATATCATCGGGGAGTGGGATTTCTACGGCCTGCGCTTTAAACTGGGGGAGGGAGTGCTTATCCCCCGGCAGGACACTGAAATGATAATAGAGACTGCCGTTAAGCTTTACAAAAATTCCGAGGGCATTGAGATCGCTGACCTCTGCGCAGGCACCGGCTGCATAGGCATTACCTTGGAAAAGCAGCTTAATAACGCTCGCCTGACACTTGTGGAAAAATATGACAGTGCTTTTGGATACCTGAGCGAGAATGCAGAGCTGCATGGGTCAAGGGCGAAGCTTGTCAAGGGCGATGTGGAGGACGAAGCACTTATTTCTTCCATGCAGGAGTTTGACATGATAGTTTCAAACCCGCCCTACCTGACCGGGCAGGATATGGACGCCTTGCAGAAAGAAGTCCGTGCAGAGCCCCGGGAGGCGCTCTATGGCGGCGGCGACGGCCTTGATTATTACCGGTCCATCACCCGCCTGTGGAAGCATAAGCTCAAAGAGGGCGGTGCGCTGATGTTTGAGATAGGCGCAGCTCAGGCTAAGGACGTAATGGAGCTGATGATACAGCACGGATTCAGAGATGTGCGGGTCAAGCGGGATCTGGCCGGGAATGACAGAGTGGTCGTGGGCTTTAAAAGAGCCCCGGCATGATTAATGCCGCCGACCGGATATGTGTCCCAAAAAGAGGACACTAAAACGGCAATTTCGGCTAACTGTCCAATAAAAGATACACACTTTTTCAGCAATATGTGTTATAATATCCTTGGCAGAAAAAATACACATAATTTATGGAGGGTTTAAAAATGGCAATCGATAAGAAGAAAAAAGAAAGCAAGACTGTAAAAAAGCTCACAGATCAGGACGAGAAGAAGAAGGCTCTTGACACCGCCATTGCATACATCGAGAAGCAGTTCGGTGAGGGCGCTATCATGAAGCTGGGTGAGACCAAGGCTCTGGATATAGAGTGTATCCCCACCGGCTCCATGACGCTGGACATGGCCCTTGGCGTCGGCGGTATACCAAGAGGACGTATTATTGAGATCTACGGGCCGGAATCCTCAGGTAAGACCACCGTTGCGCTGCACTGCATCGCAGAGGCTCAGAAGCTGGGCGGTGAGGTCGCTTTCATCGACGTTGAGCACGCCCTTGACCCGGTCTACGCTGAGGCTTTGGGTGTGGACATCAACAATATGCTTGTATCTCAGCCGGATTCAGGCGAGCAGGCTCTTGAGATCGCAGAGGCCCTTGCCCGCTCCGGAGCTATCGACTGCATCGTTATCGACTCAGTTGCGGCTATGGTCACTAAGGCCGAAATAGACGGCGAGATGGGCGATACCCATGTGGGCCAGCTGGCAAGGCTCATGTCTCAGGCAATGAGAAAGCTCACCTCTGTTATCGCCAAGTCGAACTGCGCAGCTATATTTATCAATCAGGTGCGTGAAAAGATCGGCGTTGTTTACGGCAACCCGGAGACTACCCCCGGTGGCAGAGCCCTGAAATTCTACGCCTCTGTCAGAATCGAGGTAAGACGGGGCGAGAAGATACAGAACGGCTCCGACGTCATAGGCAACCGCACCAAGTGCAAGGTGGTAAAGAACAAGGTGGCACCTCCCTTCAAGGAGTGCGAGTTTGATATTATGTACGGCACCGGCATTTCCCGTGTGGGTGAGGTGCTGGATATGGCTACCGATCTGGGTATCGTCAAGAAGGGCGGCGCATGGTACAGCTATAACGACCAGAAGCTGGGCCAGGGCAGAGATAACTCCAAGCTCTTCCTGGTGGATAACCCTGACATCATGGACGAGATCGAGCAGAAGATCAAGGAGCAGAGCGACAGCCTGGTGCTGGTCACCAAAAAGAGCAGGAAGGAGGCCGAGCTTGAAAGCAAGGCCGCAGCTGCCTCAGCCGGCGCTGACACAGACGCTCCCGAGGAGCCTGTGACACCTATCAAAAAGACAAAGGATAAAAAGGTTGACGTAGTGCTTGACCCGGCGGACGATTTTGAAGAGTTCGCACCGGTTGACATTACCGGCCTTGGCGATTGATAATGCTGAAAATAACCGGCGTCAGCCAGTATAAGGGCAAGACCCTCCGCATTGACTTTGAGGAGGGCGAGCCTGCCTTTATAAGCTCTGAGGTCGTCTATGACAAGGGACTTGCCAAGGGAATGACCCTGACAGCCGCTCAGTGGCAGGAGGTCGTGTCTGCCAACGACTTTCGCAGGGCTCGTGAGCGGGCCCTCTACCTGCTTGACTACAAGGACTATTCCTACATCATGATGTTCCGGAAGCTTTCGGAGAACTACCCGGAGGAGCTGTGCTACAAGGTCTGTGACCGGCTGGCGGAGCTGGGTATACTTAACGACAGGCGCTTTGCAGCCGGCCTTGCCAGACGGTACATGGAGGTCAAGCACTTTGGCTATTTCCGTGCCCGTCATGAGATGAAGCTGAAGGGGCTCTCAAAGGAGCTTATAGATGAAGCCTTAGCCCCCTATCAGGAAACTGAAAGCGTCAGGGAAAGGCTGAGAGAGCTTGTAGAAAAAAAATATCTCCGCCGGCTTGAAGCCGAGGACGGAGTTAAAAAGGTAAAGAATGCGCTTGTGCGGCAGGGCTATTCCTATTCGGATATAAACGCTGTGCTGAGCGAGCTTGCAGAGGAGGATCAGAATGATGATTTTAGCGGAGACTAAAGACATAGTAGCCAATATCTTCAACGGCTCTATCGCAGTGCTTCTTTGTTTGGCAATGCCGATAATAATAACCCTGGGCTACAGATACAACCAGGATATGGATAAGAAGCTGAAAGCATCTCAGGAGCCGCAGGAGGCAGAGGCCGCTGAAGAGCCTGAAAAAGAGCAGTAAAAAGCAAGGAGCTGCTGTAAAGCGCGGTGGCGATAAAGAAGTATTTGACAATTACAGCTTTGTATGTGCCACCGCTAAAAGAATATAATAATATCCTAACTAAAG
>CADBTF010000068.1 GCA_902797485.1 uncultured Ruminococcus sp.
ATTGCCGTCGGTCGAGATGCCCATAATATCACTTGTGAAATGCCCGCTGTCACCGGCAGTCGTGTCGGTATAGAAGAATGTTGCTTCTCCCACCTTCATAGCGACCGGTGTAGCTATTCCGCCCTGTGAGCTGCTGTCGTCCTCAGTGCTGCCGCCCTCACTGCTTTCATCGTCACCGCCGTTTAAAAGTGTTCCGCCGGTAACAGAAAGTGCAGTGTCAGCTGCTGCGTTAAAGAAGATGTAGATCTTGTCGCTCTTGGCAGAAAGAGCCTCTGCGTCAAAGTTGAAGCTGAAATCTGCCGCATTGGAGTTTCCGCCTTCAACGATCTTTGCCTTGTTGTTGATGTTTATAAAGGTTATAGCCTCAGAGTACTTGTACTCATGTTCGTGGTCCGGCTCATAGCTCGCACCGCCCTTGTATACCATAGGGCAGCCGGTAAATGCAATGTTAAGATAATAGTTGTCTGTAGCTGTGCTGTAGTTGTCAATTGTGATCTTGAATTCGTCCTCGCCCCAAACAGGCTCCTGAACTATCGGAGCAGCACCGCTTATCGAACCGCTTACCCACTGGCCCAGAGAGATCATTCCCTTGGCACCCTTCTTGGACTGTCCGCGAACAGATGTATTATCTATTTCGTAAACATACTTAAAGGGACCGTTCTGAGGAGAAGGTATGTCTTCGCCGTCATCGGCCGCTGTAACAAAGACCTTTGTTGCATAGCACAGATCTTTTTTGATAGCTCTGCCAACTTGTATTGCCGTAGTTTCCTCATCGTTCATGCTCTGAACCTTAGAGGCGATCCTCGACGTAGGATTGATTATCGACATAATGACTACCATTATGATTCCCATAATAGCCATTACCACAATTAACTCCACAAGGGTAAAGCCTTTTTGAATTTTCTTCATAATCCTTTACCTCCTTTTATCAATCATGTGGATAGTTAATATCAACTACAACAGTCGGGTCTGCTCCGATCTGCTTTATATCGAGATTTGCAGTTCTCTTGGTAGAGCTTATCGTGCCGGCATTCAATGTGAACTGCGGCAAATATGCGCCTGTAAGAACTCCTGTGACCTCAACAGCGATCGCACCCACACTTGAACTATTTGAATTGTAGAAGCCGATGTCTGCGGAAGCACCGGAAGGAATGACCTTGCTGTAGTTGTTTCTTGTGTGAACATACTGCTGACCGCTTCCCTCAAAGATATGGCCGTCAGTCAGCGAAAATCTGACTATCACCGATTCCGGCCTGTTGTTTGTGAACTTCAGCAGATACTCATTATCCCTGAGCTGGTCAGTCTGCAATGTAAGGCCGGTAAGCGAGGAAGCAGAGATAACAGTCTTCAGCTTGAAATCAAAATCTGTCTCAAACATACCTTCGTTGGTCTCATATACCTTCACATTGTCAACATTTCCCTCGCCCTTTCCGGCCTGGGGAGACTGGAACAGTATCTTGTAATTTCCGCCGCTTATCCCTGCCGGATTAAGCTCCGTCAGCTCATCAAGAGCCTTGTTCTTTTTACCGACGATGTTAGTCTGGGTAGAAAGCTCTACATCACGCATCTTGGCTCTGTTGGCGGTCTTGTTTGCGTGCAGGATAACTGTGAATATGGCCGAAGCCATGACCGCAAATATCGTCATCGCAACCAGGACTTCAACAAGGGTCATACCACGGGAGAGCTTATTTTTTAATTTCATGATCCTCCCCCTCCTTAGTCATGCTTAATGTAATACTGGAAGTTGAGTGAACCGCCTGTGCTTGCAGCCTTTGTCAGATAAGTGTGCAGAATAGAGTTATCCTCAAGGTCACAGAATTTTGCACTCTCGTCCTTATTTGCCGCACCGTTGGTGTTGTAGGTATCTACCTTTACCTGTCCGTAGATCTTATTTCCGTTATTAAGGCTTGCATTCAGGATCGAATACGGTCCGTAGAATACTGCGTGCTCATTGCAGGTCATGCTGCCGCTGCCGATATTGATAGTCATGTTAGCCGGCAGCAGATAAATGATATTTGTCTTAGCTGTATCATTTGTCGGGCTCTGAGTGTCAAAGCTGTCAGCAAACTGCTTGGTAGCCACCTGGAAAATATTGTTCTGATTTGTCAGAAGAGTATATGTGGTCTTCTTTATGCTGGAGATCTTAGGAGTGATAACTGTATTTCCTGCATCGTCAGTCTGCTGGATATATTGTGAATAAAGCTTAGCGCCATCTTCCTGCCCGGCTGTGGTCGTGTAATCCTTTGCAGCATCATACAGATAGTATACAAAGTAGCAGTGATGCTTATTGTTGGCATTGTTTACCCTGAAACGTGCCTTCTGGGTCACATTTCCGTTTGCAATTGCAGGAAGCAGTATCCAAATATCAGAGTCCTGAACATCTACATAGAAATCCAGACCTTCTGACTTCTGCGTCATCTGATTCTGGTCTCCTCCGGCATCTCTGAAAGCATTCTTAATGGTCTCTACAGAGGCTAAGTCAGTAGGTGTAAGTCTGCAGCTGTGCTGAATGACTGCTGCATCACTGATGTTATTGATAGCTGAGCATTTAGCTATTTCCTTGTATCCGAGTATAGGATCGCTCCAGTTCTGGCTGTCATCGTACTGCGGGCATACCTTGGTACCGTCAGGGTACTTGTCAGCAAGTGTGTACTTGATAGCCTCCATGAAATTGTCCTTGAAATGCTTAGTCCTATCAGAGTTCTCAACATACATATTTGTCGGGTCCTGATGCAGATAGTTCTGAGGGCTTGTAATGGTAGGATTATCCAGCTCACCGAACTTGTAAAGTGCAGGAGAATAATCCATTGCAGGCTGAATGTGTCTCTGGTCGGTAGGCAGCTGCTTCGGGAAGGAGCTCAGCTTTATTTCATTGCCGTTTTCATCAAGAGTAGTGATAGTGCCGCCGTAAACCTCTCCGGTGCAGATGACCTTGCCTGTTACCTTCAGTTTGTCGCTTCCGCTGATGAGGTAGATGTTTCCGTCAACTACCAGATCGCCGTTGATAGTGCACTGGTTCTGAATATTTACAGTCAGATCACCGTTTACATCAGGGTCGGTCTTGGTGGGGTCCTTATAAACATAAATGTTGCCGTACATCTGCTTGATGCCCGAGCCCTGATTACTTGAAGAGATGCTGCCGGCGGGAGAAGCCTGCTTGTTGCCTTCATTATCAGTGTAGTAGTTGAAAAGATTCTCAATATCAGTTCTGTAGCTTCCGTCTGTACGTTCGCTGCCGTAGAGCTTAGCCTTCTCAGTGCCCAAAACGCTCTCTGAGCCGTCAGGGATAAGGCCAATGGTCATAGCCGCACAGTAAACATCGATCGGCTTGCCGCTCTCACCTATAGAATTTCCGGTGTTTCCTGTAAAGACAATACGCTTTGCACAGTTGATGTAACCGTTCTTGTTGTAAAGGTTTTTCAGGTCATAGCCGGTGTCACCGATGTGCCTGCCCTGATTATCAGTCTTTCCCACTGTGGTCTTGATGTCAAGCTGAGTAAAGAACATGATCCCTTCAGCTGTGATCGTCGGTGCCTGCTTGCCGTTGCCAAGGTCAATAGTGTCTCTGAATCTGACATCCTGAGTGTTGTTTCTCAGGTTGCCTTCAGTTTTGAAATTAGCATTGTACTGGCCGTTATTGTTCTGGAAATAGGTGACCATTGATTTGTCATTACCCAGAGTAAGAAGAATGTCTCCCGCTACGCAGGCGGTATCCTGTACATTATAGGTGCCGCAGGTCTCGATAGCGTTCTTATTAAGGTTAGTCGCCGGTGATTCGCCGTAGAAGTACGCCGATGATACTCCAGTCTGTTCGTCATACTTGGCCTCAGACTTTACAACGATGCCGCTGCCGCTCTTATAAATATAAATCGCACAGTTTCCGCCGTATACAGCTGTGTCATTAAGTGTGCCGTCACTTATGTTGACATTACTGGTCGCACCGACAGACGGCTCTACCTTAATGGTGATCTTGGTAGCATTTTTCTCGTCCGTTCCGGCAAGCGCTTTCAGGTCATCATAGTTCTTTCTGGTCTGATTGTTGGTGCCGATCGCATCAGGGAAGGTTGACAGATATTGCTCGAGGTAATGCTCGGCAGTGATCTGTGCCTGTTCCTTCATAACGTTATTGGTTGACTGCTTGTTCGAGTGATTCGACACATTCAACGCAATAGCGGCGATGACCATGCACATTGTCGTGAAACAGAGAACTGTCAGAAGTACAGTTCCTCTTTCATTTCTTCTGATCCCTTTCATCGTTTTACCACCTTTCTGTCAAAGTAGCTGCTTTTTTACTTTTCCTTACTATAACACTTTTCGGTAGGGAGCAAATTCGCCCTCTACCTACCGAAAAGCTATTATACTTTACGATGCTGCTGACTCCTCAGCTGCCTCACTTGACGCATCATTCTGAGCCTGGCTCTGAGCCTCTGCATTCTTAGCGAGAGGATCCTTCATTCTCGGCATCATCATCAGAACAAGTGTCATGTTGCCGTTGATCCTTTCCTCATTGATGTCAGTAATGCTGCAATCAGTAACCACAAGGCTCTTCTGATCCTTAGTACGCAGGTTCTCAAGGAAGGTCTGAAGCTCCTCAAGAGTGCAGGTGTAGCCGAACTGTACGGTGTATGCCGGAACAGTAACAGGTCCCTTAGGTGCATTTTCGGAGCTTATAGTTTCAGCGGTTCCGTTCGCATTATTTACAAACTCCTGATTTGCAATAATGTCGATCTCTGTAACAGACTGAGTCGGAGTGCCGTTGATGAATGCAAGTGTAGTGGAAGAATACTGGGAAATCGACAGGCTGTCGTTGACGATCTTAACATCATCAAGCAGAGTATCGATCTCTGTGCTGACCTCATCAGTGGTCATTTTGTCATAGAAATTGTTGGCAATGTTTGTAACATTCTTATATGCTTCCTTGACTCTGTCCTCCAGGCCCTCATCAGCAGCTATCTCTTCCTTCTTCTGATTAAGCGTAAGAACTGCTGCATCAAATTCCTTGTTGGCATTGTCAAGGTCCTCAAACTTGGGCTTGATAAAGAACATAACACCCATTACCCATACAAAAATCACCAAAAGAGTTATAAGAATAACTTTATCACGATATGTCAGTTTCATTATTCAGTAACCTCCTCACTTGAAATATACAGCTGCAGCGCACTGATAACAACAGGGTCATCTCCGTCGCCAGTACCGGTATATCCGCTGAATGTAACATCATTGAAGTAGTTAAGCTTCTTGATGCCTCTGACAAATTCAGGCGCCTCAAGCTGATCTGAAACCTTAACATCAGTGATAGAGATCAATCCATTAGACTGTGTATAGCTAAAGCCGGTGTAATTTGTCTTTTCCTTGGTGGAGTTTGTCGCCTCGTCGATCTGCTCAAATATCTTCTTCTTCAGGACCGGCAGCGCGTCAAGCTTCTGCTTGGCATTTTCAACGATAGCCTGGTATTTTTCTATCTGAGCAAGTCCGTTATGGAGTATCTGGTTCGCGTCTATGATCTCCTGGCACTTGGCTATCTCAGCATTTGTCTCGTCAATGTCTTCTCTTACACTGCTCTCTCTCATTCCGATGAAGATCGTGATAGCACCGATTGCAAGAGCCGAAGCCGCAACCACAACTCCTGCGGTGATGAGCAGTCCGGTGGCACCCTCGCTTGTCTTGCCTGTAGCAGTGTCGATCTCCAGCAGATTGATACGCTCAGTCGCCTTATTTCTCTTGTAAAGAGAACCGATAGCATTTGCGAATACCGTAAACTCAAAGTTCTCATAACCGGAGATCTGAGAAGGAACTCCGAGGATCGAAGCCTTTATGTCCAGGCCGTCCAGTGAATCGACCAGCTTGATGTAGTCGTCGATCTTACCGTAGATGATAACATCGCTGAGTCCCGGGCCGCCTCTGGCCTTGTTGAACTGCTCCATTCTGAAAATGTTCTCGTTAAGAGCCTCGGTGATGTAATCCTCCTCGTCATAGTCAGAGGGGTCGATAGGAACATATCTTGCGAATGCCATCTGCCCGTTCTCGAAAAGTGTGAGTCCAATGAAATTGTCGTCCAGCTGGCATACCAGCAGAGGCATCTTCTCAAGATTTGATTTCTCAGCAAGCACGATTCTTGAGATCGAGTTGCAGCTGATGTTTACCGACTTCAAGCTGATAGACATAATATTGAACAGCTTTCTGAAGCCCTCAACTATCGCACTGGGGCAGGCGGTAGCCAGTACCTTCACCGAGCCGGGGTTTTCCTCGCCGGCCTCGCCTACTACAGTATATGAAATGGAATACTCATCTGAGATACCCATTTCCTGGCTCATGTGGTTCTGTACCATCTGCAGGAATTCATTTCCCTTGGCCTTAGGCACCACAAGCTCCTTGAATACTATGTTGCTTGATGAGAAGGTAACGATAGCGTCCCTGTCCATCATAAGCTCTGCCTTCAGGCTTGAAACGAGAAGCTCTGCAAGACCGGAAAGGTTCATGACCTCACCGTTCATTATCATTTCCTCCGGCACATCGACCGTGAGAGATTTTTCTATCTTGATCTTGCCGCCGGCGTTATCGCCCTTAACAACGTGTACTTGTCTGTCTGAAATATCAAATGACAGCATTTATTCTTCACTCCATTCAAGATTATTAAAATTGCGCTTAGTTTGATTACGAATTTTCGATACCCTCGAAGCTGCCGTAGAGCAGTGGGAATATACCGGCGAGGCAGAGACCGATAGCAACACCCATGATGATGATCATCAGAGGTTCCATAAGTCCTACAAGTCTCTCAACTGCGGAGTCTGCTTCCTCCTCATAGAAATCGGCAGTCTTTTCAAGGATCTCGTCAAGAGCACCGGATTCCTCACCAACGTATATGATCGAGCAGAACATACCCTCGAATATCTCAGTCTTGACCAGCGACTGGGAAAGAGGAGCACCCTGCTTGACTTCATCAACTACCTGAATAAAGCACTTGTCAACAAAAGCATTGTTCAGGATCTTAGATGAACGCTCAAGGCATTCAACCATCGAGATACCGCTTGAATAAAGCGACGAAAGAGTTCTTGCAAATCTGCCCTCATAGATCTTGACCATAAGGGGCCCTACTGCCGGCATCTTGATCTTTACTCTGTCAAACCAAAGCCTGATAGATTCGACCTTCAAGCCGTAGATAATGCCGAACACGATAACAAACAGTGCTATCAGCATTATGTACCATTTGTCTTTCAGGAAGTCACTGAATGCGAACAGTGCTCTTGAAAGAGCAGGCATCTTTTCTTCCTCCATCATTCCTGCGAACTGCGGCAGAATGAAGGTAAACATACCGATGACCATTGCAATGCAGAGAACTCCGAGAACAATAGGATATATACTTGCGCTCTTTACCTTATTGTTCAGCTTGTTGGAGTTTGCATAGTAATCGGAAAGACGCTGCATCGTGATGTCAAGAGTACCCGAAGTCTCACCTGCATCTACCATCGAGATGAAGAAATCAGGGAATGTACCGAGCCTTGTTCTCAGGGCATCTGTAAAGGTGGCTCCCTTGTTTACGTCCTCGTAAACGCCCAGCCATGCTTCCTTAGCGCCCTTCTGTTCCTCCTCCTTGTAAAGGATATCGAGTGCTCTTACGATCGTCAGCCCGGAGGTCATCATAGCCGCAAGCTGACGGCAGGAGAACGCGAGCTTCTTGGTGCTGAACTTGTAGGAGTTCTTTCTCTTCCCGCCCAGAGCCTCATTGTAGCTTATCAGAAACAGCCCTTGCTCATGGACCTTTCCCAACAGCTCCTGTGCGTCCTCAGCTTCCATGATGCCCTTAACGTTTTTTCCGCTGGCATCCTTGGCAACATAGGTAAATTTTTTCATTTTTCTGGTTACACCTCCACTGTGTCATACGTTTCAGCAGCCGGCCAAAACGCATTCGACTCACACCTCGTCCACACTCCTTAAGCCTTCCGTTCCTCCGATAACGCACAAAAAGCACGCCTGTGTTTGCAGGCCTGTTTTTTTCGCCGGAGCGCCTCGTCAAGCGGGCACAAAGCACAAGTCTATTTTTTTAATTATAACATTATTCGTTATAATAATCAAGAAAAAAAATAATTTTTTTTAATACTAATCCGCCAAAATATAATCCCCATTTTTATTAGATTTGAACAAAACCACCCCAAACTACGCCGATTTGTCCATATTATCACCCAGTTGTAAATAGTTTCATTCTTCTAACAAATTATCGTCATCAGATACCTTTTCATCCTCCTCTGCATCAGCAAGCGTCTCTCCCCTTCTTGCGCCTCCGAGAATGACCGGGTGTGCCTTCGCATACCTTTTAAAAGCGATAAGGTAAGCCCCGTAAAGCACCGCCGCAATGATCGCAAGCCCAATAAGAACGCTCACTACGAAATCGAGCCCGACTCCCTCTTTAAGCCAGACAAACGGAAAATACGCCACCTCGTAAAAGGCATTCGCCTTTCCGTGCGGCTCAAAGGAGTCCCGGAAAATCGAAGGGATAAAGCACACCATCACCATAAAGATCAGCGTCAGCGTTATATTCACGCTGCTCCAGATCTCATAGGCGGCGTGCTTCTTGCCGTCATCAAGGAACAGGGGCAGAAGCATCAGAACTATCACAGCAAACGAGACCACAGACCTGAGCGTGTCCTGCATCAGTGTGTCTCTTGCGCTCCCCTCAGGCAGCAGTGAAACTATAGCCGGATAAGCCACAACTCCGATGAAAACAGCAAAGGCGGTGCAGGCTATCAGCAGCCCTATCCTCGCCAGAGTATATAGAAGAAATTTCAGCGAATCCACAGCTCACCCTCCTTCGATTTTATCTCAACTTTTATTATAACAGATATCTTCAACAATTTCAATAGCATTTTTCACAATTTTTTTGGTGGAAAATAACCAAAAAAAAGAAAGGCACCCCTGCAATAATGCAGAAGCGCCTTGTGTTCTTTTGTTTGTATTGCTCTTGTAAATTACTTGAGCTCAACAGTAGCGCCGGCAGCCTCGAGCTTAGCCTTGAGCTCCTCAGCGTCAGCCTTGGAAACGCCCTCCTTGATAGCCTTAGGAGCACCCTCAACGAGCTCCTTGCTCTCCTTCAGGCCGAGACCGGTGATCTCCTTAACAGCCTTGATAACGCCCATCTTAGCGTCACCGAAGGAAGCAAGGATAACGTCGAACTCAGTCTTCTCCTCAGCAGCAGCAGCGCCGGCACCGGCAGCAGGAGCAGCAGCAACAGCAGCTGTTACACCGAACTCCTCCTGGATAGCGTCTACGAGCTCAGCAAGCTCAAGAACGGAAAGGGTCTTGATATCTTCTACAAATTTC
>CADBTF010000069.1 GCA_902797485.1 uncultured Ruminococcus sp.
CCGCCCCGGAAGCTTCTGCTCCCGAAGCGGCTGTCAGCCAGGGGTTGTGACAGATGCGCTGCGGCTTGGTTTTACTGCTCAATATCCTTGAGATCATCCGGTACGAGCGATATCTTATACCTGCTGCTGCATTCTGCTTGTGAGCCGTTAATGCCGATCGTTGTACGCAGTTCAATACTTATCGACGCATAGCCTCTCTCAGCGAAAAACTGATCAAGCTTTTCTGCATCATACTCTTTGGACTGGACCTTGCTGTTATCAAGCGGAAACTCATACGCATAGGACTCTTCCATCTCAGAATTAAAGCCTACGATTATTTCACTTTGTTCTACATCTATGCCGGGGGCTGTTTTTTCTTCTTCTGTTTCTAAAGTAAGCTTGCCGTCCTTTACGGTGATATTTCCTTTTATTGCCATTTTGTTTCCGACTGTGTGCAGCTCAAAGGGTTCATTTTCTAATTTGATCTTCTCAGCACCTTTGCCTATACCTGCTGTTTTTCCCGAACGAACGAGAGTGCTGCTTATTATGCTCTGGAAGCCGAGCTTGTCGGGCTGCATAAATTCAAATGCCTTGTTGACCCTCTCAGGCAGTCTCATATACACTACAGTGTCATAATTGTAATAATCATTTGATGTGGACACAAGATAGAATCGGCCTTCCTTATTACTATAGATGAGATAATACAGGTCTTCACCGTTGAAAATTCCACTCTGCATAACTATGTGGTAGTTAAAACCGAACTGATAGGATATATCACCCCACAGCCTTTCATTTGTCCATTCTATCTCATAGTCCTCCTTATCGAGCACATCATTTACAGTCTCTGTTATCAGAGGCAGTTCCTTCATAACACCGTCTACGATCAATTGTTCATAGTTATCAGACAAGGTGAGGTAGGAGTACATCAGCTCATCTCCCTTGCCGGAATCGTACAGCTCGTCAAGATAATCATTGGCTTTCCTGATCTTGGCGATATAGTTCCTTGTGTCCCACAATGTAAAATAATTGCTGAGGGATATGTTTGAGAAAGCTCTGTGCTCCTGACCAAGGGTGCCGTCAGAATATTTATATACCGAAAGTGACGAGGGCACAGTATCTAAATAGATCCCTTTGTCAGTGGCTTCAAGAAGCTCATCGGCCATCAGATTATAGGCTGTTAAGGTACCGTCAGTCAGGGGATCAGACTGATAATACTCTACTATGATCTCGGGATAGTCGTCAGAGTCCAGCTTCTGGGCGAACACCCTGCGGACATTGACGTTTTCTGCGGCCTTGATGCTCTTTTCACCGTTGACAACGGTAACGTCTGTGTCGGTTATTGAGATCTTAGCGTCGGGGAAAACGCTCAGGTATCTGTCAAACCGTATCTGTGAACCGTCGGACAGACGGGTAACAGCATTATCGCCTGTGAAGTCTGCAAGGACCTCATACTCTCTTTCAAAGACCTGCTCGTTAAAGCTGAAGTCATTTGTTACAAGACAGGTATTGGCAGTATCCGTCACAAGCTGTGAGGCTATCTCTACACTGACGGAGTCTTTACTGTCTGCTTCTGAATACCCGGTGTTTATCACCCAGCTTTTTTCAAGGCTCTTGTCGTTCAGGTCATTGAAGCTTATCTGCAATTGATCTACGTAGGACTGCGAGTCAGGAATATTGACCGTAATGAAGCCTTCGGTAAACTGCTTTCCCTCCGGGAGCTGAATATCGTCGATAACGAATTTAAGAGTGTTATCCTCAGCCTCCAGATGATAGGCTATGGCATAATCTCCGGAAGGCGGGATAAGCATACGGCTTGCAGCAGAGGTCTTATCAGCAGCTGTAATATCAGAGCAGTAATAGCTGGTATGTGTGCTTGAACTGCTGCTGTTATCAGGGAACATCTGCATAAGGTCAATACCCTCCGCTGCTTCAAGCTTAAAGAGATAGTCCACAGACTTGCGGTCACAGCTCAGATTCAGCTCGATGTAATACTGATTATCAGGAGTCTGGGCAAGGTAAACAGCGCTTAATTCATCAGTATCCTTGGAGAAAGCGGCTGAAACTGCCTTCCTGGCAGTTACTGCCAATGTTTCGTCGGAGAAACCAGACAGAGCATAAACCGGTGTTGCCGCAGGGGTCAGCCTGTTATTTTCCAGGCAATCCCGTATAAAGGAAAGAATACTGCTGAAGGACTGGGTGTAGGCTTCCTCGCCATTTGTTTCAACGGAGTAATCGCTGAAAAGGAAATTACTCTTTGTATTGTAAACACCCTTGCCAAGGTAATTTCTGCCCTGCCCTTGAGAGAGATCGGTATATGAGAAGTATACGCTGTCGCTCTCTTTTGGGATAATGTTATTGACAGCATTATCCAGCAGTTCAAGCTTGGCAGCGCCGTACTGCTCCGGTTCTGTGAAATCCGCCCTGACATATTCCGGGTTCTGTGAGCCTGCTCTGCGCATACCCAGCATAAGGGTATCTTTCTTTTCCTCAAGAGTAAAGCTCATTATCCCCGGCACATAATAAACTCTGCTGGTCTTGTTTTTCAGGTCAAAGAAATAAACGATGCTTTCATCAGAGCTTTTGGAGGGCTTGGTCTCGGCACATATATCAGCGAAGCCGTCGCCGGTGACATCTGCGGAATAGACCTTGACTATAGTGTTGAACTGCATCTCATCAATAAGCACATAGTGTTCTTCACCGACGGCCGTCAGGGAATTGGCATATATGTTGACCTTGTATCCCGGAAGGTTTTCCGGCTCCTTTTGTATGCGTGAGCTGCCGGGGCCGTCGGTGCCTGTAAAGTCACACAGCTTGATGACCTTGCCTGTATTGCCGTCGCCTCTGCTGCTTGCATCGGAGGAATCACTGTGGGCGGCAGTAGGAACGGTTTTGTCTCCCAGCTTTTTGAAGGTGAACACTGATGCAGTTATCAGCAGGGCTGCTGCCAGAACAGAGGTGATATAAACAAAGCGGCGCTTTCTGATGTGTGCCTGAGCACCCTGAGCCTCCTGCGTGATAATATCCGCTGCCGAGTGATTGAGCGGGCTGGGGGTGCGGGTCTCTAAGGCTGTTCTGATAAGCTCTTTTTCGTTCACAGTGCTTCCCTCCTTTTATAGCTTCTTCTGATGCGTTCCAAGGTACGGTAGAGGCGGTTTTTAACGCTCTCCTCCTTCATACCGAGGGTAAGTGCGATCATCTTCAGGGGCATATCCAGCACATAGTACATATAGACTATCCGCTGTATATCTATCGGCATGGTGCTGACGGTCTCAAAGATCTCGTCACAAAGAGCCCTGTCGAGCACAAGCATCTCAACGTCAACCTCGTCCTTGATCTCCTCATTCATCGGGCCCTCCGGCAGCCGTGCAAGACCTGTGCTCACCTGAGCTTTCAGCTTTGCCAGCAAGCCGTAATATCTGGAAAGGCTCTTTTTGGCAATGCTGATAACAAAGGCTTCTTCGTTTTCTATCTCCTTATCCGTATTGCATATAGCCCGGTAGACGTTGAGAAAGGTGTCCTGATATATATCGTCAATGTCACAGATGCTCAGACATTTAGAGGTTATGTATTTGAGCGCTGCGGCCTGAGTATGCTCATAAACGCTCTCGAATTTGAGCCTTGGCCCGTCCATACACGCACTCCCCTTCCGTTGAATTTTCAATGTGCTTGAAAATCGCTTTCATATATGTAGTTGCCCACAGCAGAGATAAAGTTTTTAACAGTTTGTAAACATTAAATGAAATCCCATTACCGCCGGCAGCAGTAATGGGATCAATGCTTCATAGTTTTTGGTTCTGTCAGGAAATGAGGATATGCTGAATGAGAACATAGTCCTTCATATTTACTTTACCGTCCTGATTAATGTCAGCGGTCTCAAGATCAATTTCCTCGGTATCGCCGCCAAGATAGCGCTGCATACAAATATAGTCAAGCATCGTAACTTTGCCGTCACGGTTAATATCGCCGGGCTGGGGAGAAACCACCTCATAATCAAGCAGAAAAGTTCCGAAATACATGCCTGTACCGGTGATCCTGACCTGAGCTTTGCCAAGCTCACCGGTGCCAAGATCGGTCATAGTATAATGCACACCTTCTGTAAGCGGCTGAGCTCCGTTGATATAATCCGATCTGCTGGCATAGACAGCGACCTTTGGGCTCTCATATTCTCCTTTATAGACAATGTTCTTTAGGACAGGAGCAAAAGCAGAAGAGATATTATAATATACGCCGTTGTAATCAAAATTAGGGTCTGTCAGCTTGAAACTAACAGCTGAAAGCTTTTTGCTGCTGTAGATATAGGAGGAAAGAATAAAATCTGTTTCGTATTCAAGCTCTTTTTCACCGTACATCATTTTAACGTTGTTTTTGATAAAAGAGTCAATATCCTTTCCGTCGAATACGGCATCAGGGTCAAAGCTGACAGTGATCTTATCAGAGAGGTCAGCCCTGTTGATATTGAAGGTAAGCTCCTTTGTACCGCTCACACAGCCCTTTCCGGTGATAAGGACCTTAGCTGTGCCGACAGCGGTATTATCAGAGTATTCAACTGTATAGTCAACGTCCTTGACGAGCTCATAGTCTCCAAGCGTTAATTTAGGTATCGGAGTGACAGCCTCACCGGTATAGGGCTCATCTGCCAAGCTCTCAGCATTTACAGCAGTCATTTTTGCAGTTGCTTTGACCGGCTGCGTGAAAACGAGGTCAGTGCCTTTTAATTCGGCAGTGATAACAGTTTCTCCTACGCCAACTGCTGTAACAAGCCCGTCCTCGCTGACTGTAGCGGCTTGCTCGTTGCTGCTTGACCATACAAATGATGTGCCTGCAAGAGCAGCAGAAAACTGCTTATAATTATTGCTGATGTTTACCTTTTCAGCAGTAAGCTGAGTTGAGGTGCCAAAAGGCACCGGCAGCTTATATGATCCGTCACAGAGAAAGTTGCCGGAATAGAGATTCATAGCGATCTCGTCCTCCTTTATGGTTACCGTGGCTGTGCGTTCCTCTGCACCTGCAGCTTTTTCCATGCCGTTGGTGGCGCTTACAGAAAAGCCCTGCACCCAGAAATATTTGCCGTTATGGTAAACACAGCCGACACCCATAGACCTGACTCTTTCGTTAAGCATATTTGCAAGGTGTTTTTCTGAATTTTTCCACTGCTCAAAGGCCGCTGCAGCGGTGCTTATCCCGACTGTGATGTTCTCACCGTTCATTTTGCTGCAAAGAGCAAACCGATCTGTGCCGTCAGGTCTGGTGTGACTATAATTCACACAGATCTCAAAGCCACGCTGCATACAAGCCTCAACAAGCTCATGGTCATAAGCGATGGGGCTAAGGCCGTTTTCAACTCTGAGCTCGTTTACATACTCATATATCTCCTGTGCTCTGTCATAATCGCAGATACCTGATATCTCAAAAGTGTAAGTAACATCGGCAAACGCTTGCAAGGGTACGGAGGTCAGAAACATTACCGCAGTAATAATAACAGTCAAAAATCTTTTCATAGGTAAACCACCCTCATGTTATTATCATTTATCTTATGATAAAAGCAATCTTTGAAACTTAACGTAATCCCGCATATTCACAACACCGTTATGGTCAAAATCAAGTGCCTTCTCATTAACTCCTTTTGGAGTGCCGATCAGGTAGCGCTGCATAGCAACATAATCTCTCATATTGACAACACCGTCACTGTTTGCATCGCCCATTATAACCTCAGGTTTAACATACGAAGGGTCATAGTCCTCCACAGAAAGCTGAGGAGTTACAAAATAGAAGCCCAAACTGTTGCTGTAATATTCTTCACTTTCAGGGACCTCGTCAGGAACGTGCGTTTTATTAAAGAAGGCTGAACCACGGGCAAAGTAAGAAGTCGTAACTGCTGTATCGTCCCAGGTAACGTCTATGGCATAGAGCTTTTCATCGTCAAGCTTGGCTACATTCCAGGCATGATCGCCGCCGTTGCCAAGGCCGGTAACATAGGCACAATCAACGCCGAAGTAATTCATCAGAAGCTCATAGGTGCTTGCATATGCAGCGCAGACACCCTTATTATCCCTGATTATTCCAACGATCGTCTGATAGACCTCGCTGGTATCGGCATATCTGTAGCCGTTCTTATATACATAAGCATACTCGGAGCTTTTTATCATTTCATCGTGGAGAGCCTTTGCGATCTGATATTCGCTTGTAAGGCCATCGACCTTGTCAGTCATAGATATAAGATAATCAATGATCTGTGACTGGATCTGAATTCTTGCTGAAGCATCAGCATATTCTTCCTCAACGGTTATATAGAAAGAACCGTAGCCGGACCAGCTCAATGACCTTGCATAATAAAACAGCGGGTTATCGTTTCTGAACATATAGTAGATCTGACTGGCAGCCTGATCGGAGATGTTAAGATCAGAATAATCAACTATCTTATAGAAAATATCGTTATTCAGAAAAGTATAGGGTTTCAGATCCTCAGTGCAGGTCCAGAGCTCTGAATACGCTTTAAAAAGGCGGTCGTAAAATGTCTGCCAGGCTTCCGGGTCAGGAGAGTTCTGCATATCTTCATAAGCAAAATGAGCTTGGCAATGGGCAGGCAGCTCACTTTCAGGAACCAGCAGTTCAGCTGCACTGACCTGAAAAACTAAAGACAGTGCCAATGTAAATGTCATCAGCAAGCTAATAATACGTTTCTTCATAATATTCTCCTTTCCAAGGTTTATTCAAATCGGCTAAGATCGTAGTCGCCGCCGGCAGTTCCCTCACCGCCGTGCAGCGTTAGTTTGTCACCGTTGATCTCAAAGGTATATTCTGCATCGTGGACCTCTGAACGTTCATAGTTTATCTTGACCTTATTTTCACTGATCTTGTAGGTATACTTGTATTCATAATCCCCTAATATCATTGCGCCGGTGTTATCCTCGTCAAATCTGTATCTTGTGCCGTCTTCGTAGAGCCATGTGCCTGTCAAGCTATTCCTATTGACAAGCATTATCACCAATACGACCACTGCGATCACCACAGCCAATACAGCTATATTGGCAATAATTAATTTATTTTTGTTATTCATAATCATCTTTCAAAAAGGGGGCAGCAAACTCAATTTGCTGCCCCACATACTTTTGTCGTTAAAGTCTTATCGACTTACTTCTTTCTCTTGGCAACTACTACACCGCCGAGTGCAGCAAGTGTAACTAACGCAAATGCGGAAGCTGCACCGGTTGCAGGGTTGGTGCTTGTACCGTTGTTATTAGCTGCGCTGCTTGTGCCGGAGCTGTTAGCCTTGCTGCTGTCAGCGCTGCTTGTGCCGGAGCTGTTAGCCTTGCTGCTGTCAGCGCTGCTGGAACTGCTGCTGTCTGCCTGGCTGCTGCTTGTGTTGGAATCAGTTCCGGAAGAACTGCTGTCATTAGAATCTGAAACTGAGTCTGAATCGCTGCTATCGCTTGTATCGGAGGAATTATCAGATACGTCACCCTCAGTGTCAGAGGAAGAATCACTGCTATCTGTATCCTCTTCCTTCAGAGCATCTATGACCTTACCTTCTTCGATCATCTTCTTGCAATCGGAGCAGTAAACATCACCGGTATAGCCTTCAACGCCGATCTGAGCTTCCTTGGCACCTACCAGATAGGTATCGCCCTTGTGGTTATCCGGGTCGATCTCGCCGTATTCAGTGCCGCAAACCTCGCAATGAGCCTTGCTTACGCAAGTGGCCTCGCCGCCGGAGTGAGCAGCCTTATCAACGATAGAGCCGCAGCCTACTACTGTGCATACCTTCCAATGTTCATTTTCATCAGAGGTCCATTCATCAGGTAAAGTGTGACCTGCCTTAATGATCTCATCATCAGGTGTTGTTTCGGTCTTGCCCTCTGCGTCCTTGAAATATTTCTTGCAGTCCGGGCAGTAATAATACTTGTTATTGCCGTCCTCGGTGCAGGTTGCAGGCTTGGCTTCGATCTCCTGCATATTATTGTGACCGGTAGCCGGGATCGTTACATCATCTAAGGTAGTTTCATTTGTGAGCTCGGCGTCAGTGAAATATTTCTTGCAGTCCGGGCAATAGTAATACTTGATATTGCCGTTCTCGGTGCAGGATGGATCTTTAGCTGCGATTTCCTGAACGTTGGCGTGGTTGATAGCATCAAGTGTCTCAGCTGCAACGGTAGTCTCTGTCTTGCCATGAGCGTCCTTGAAATACTTATTGCAGTCCGGGCAGAAATAATACTCGTTGTTGCCTGCTTCGGTGCAGGTAGGAGCCACTGCATCTATCTTCTGCATATTTGCGTGTGCAGTTGCTGCAACAGTCTCAGCTTCAACAGTTGTTTCAGTCTTGCCCTCTGCGTCCTTGAAATATTTCTTGCAGTCGGAGCAGTAATAATACTTGTTGTTGCCTGCTTCGGTGCAGGTCGCAGGCTTGGCTTCGATCTCCTGCATATGAGTGTGGCCTGTTGCCGAAATGGTCTCAGCTGCTACAGTAGTTTCTGTAGTGCCCTCTGCGTCCTTGAAATATTTCTTGCAGTCCGGGCAGTAATAATACTTGTTATTGCCGGCCTCGGTGCAGGTGGCAGGCTTTGCATCTATAGTCTGCATATTGGCGTGGTTGATAGCATCAAGTGTCTCAGCTGCAACGGTAGTCTCTGTCTTGCCCTGAGCGTCCTTATAATATTTCTTGCAGTCGGTGCAGTAATAATACTCGTTGTTGCCTGCTGCTGTGCAGGTAGGAGCTACTGCATTTATCTTCTGCATAGTGTGCTTATGAGTAACGGTTACAGCGCAGGTTGCTGTCTTTTCGCCGTCAGTAGTTTTAACAGTGATAGTAGCTGTGCCTTCACCTAACGCTGTGATAAGTCCGGTACTGCTGACTGTAGCAACGCCCGGCTTATCGCTTGTAAAGGTAACTGACTTGTCATAAGCATTGGCAGGCAGAACATTTACGTTAAGCTGCTGTGTGCCTTCCTTTTCCAGGGATACCGAAGCAGGAGTTACTTCAACGCCGGTAACAGCTACAGGGAGCAGAGCATCAATGTCCTCACCGTCAGAGATCTTCTGGTGACAGTCAGAGCAGTAAACATCACCGGTATAGCCTTTAACGCCGACCTGCGGGTCCTTAGCGCCTACCAGATAGGTAGTACCCTTATGGTTTGTCGGGTCAACATCGCCGTATTCCTCGCCGCAGATCTCGCAGTGTGCCTTGCTCACGCAGGTCGCTTCGCCGCCGGAATGTGCAGCCTTTTCAATGATAGTGCCGCAGCCGACGGTGCAGTCCTTCCAGTGATACTCAGCATCGGAGGACCATTCTGTGGAGAAATTGTGGCTTGCCTTAATGGTCTCAGCCGCAACAGTGGTCTCGGTCTTACCCTCAGCGTCCTTGAAATATTTCTTGCAGTCCGGGCAGTAATAATACTTGTTATTGCCGTCTTCGGTGCAGGTAGCTGCCTTAGCCGCTATAGTCTGCATTTTGGAGTGAGCCGTCGCTGCAATTGTCTCAGCCGCAACGGTGGTCTCGGTCTTGCCCTCAGCATCCTTGAAATACTTCTTACAGTCCGGGCAGTAATAATACTTGTTATTGCCGGCCTCGGTGCAGGTCGCCGCCTTAGCTGCTATAGTCTGCATCTTGGAGTGAGCGGTCGCTGCTATTGTCTCAGCCGCAACGGTGGTCTCGGTCTTGCCGGCAGCATCTTTGAAATACTTCTTGCAGTCCGGGCAGTAGTAATACTTGTTGTTGCCAGCCTCGGTGCATGTAGCAGCCTTAGCTGCTATAGTCTACATATTGGCGTGAGCGGTCGCTGCAAGAGTTTCAGCTGCAACTGTAGTTTCTGTCTTGCCCTCGGAATCCTTGAAATACTTATTGCAGTCGGTGCAGTGATAATACTCGTTGTTGCCTGCGGTGGTGCAGGTAGGTGCTTTTGCAGCTATCTTCTCCATAGAGTGCTTGTGTGTAACTGTAACCACACAGGTCGCTGTCTTTTGACCGTCTGTGGTCTTAACAGTGATAGTGGCTGTGCCCTCACCGACAGCTGTTACAAGGCCGGTGCTGCTTACTGTAGCAACGCCAGGTTTGTCGCTTGAATAAGAAACTGTCTTATCGGTTGCATTGTTCGGCAGAACAGTCGGAGTAAGCTGCTGGGTTTTGCCCTTTTCAAGGGAAACTGTTGCAGGAGAAACTGTAACTCCGGTGACTGCTACAGTGGATTCTGTTTCTTGCCCGGTCACATTAGCAGGCTCAGCAAAAGCAACAGGGATCACAGTTTCATCATGAAGCATGAAATCAGTGACGTCATCATAAAAAAGATTGAACTGATAATTCTTGTTCTCTATATCTTCTTTTGCCTTGAATACGACCGTAACAACAGTGCCGGTATTGGTAAAGTTATAACCATATTTTACATGGCCCCAAATTGCGCCGAAGGGGTTTTCGTATTCACCGGTAGTCTCATCAGGCGTTGAAATTTCAACACTCTCAGAGACCTCTTCATATTCTTCCCATTCCTCATTGTAGATCTCGGCCTTGACAGTAGCGCCCCTTGCTCTTACGATTTCAAAAGCATCACTGTCATATCCGAGACGAATACGCCATACTGCAACTCCGGGATTCTTGGTAATATTCACCTTAACAGTAACTTCTTCGCCGGCAGCGGCTGCTGTCTTATTGGCAACCGCTTCAAAGGTCAGCACGTCCTCTGCGAAGACCGGAAGAGTCAAAACATTAGTTACTGCCATACCGAGTGCGATTCCCATGGCAGCAGCTCTTTTGGCTGCTTTCTTAGGTATCTTCAAATTTCCCAGTCCTTTCCATATATAAGTGATTTGTCGAATATACACATATATCAAAACATACTTCAACACATAAAGTTTATCATATTTTCACCGCTTTGTCAATAGGATTTTTGCACAGTATACAAAAAACATTAACAAATTCGCCTGCTATGATTTGTACAATTTGCGGGCGGACAATTGCACATTTTTAGGTGCGTTTCTTCCTTATTATTACTACAGCAGCAGTGCCGATAATTGCCGCTGAGAGCACCCC
>CADBTF010000070.1 GCA_902797485.1 uncultured Ruminococcus sp.
ATTGCTATATTCTTGCATATAGACTAAACATTGAGACTCATTGAATACCTATTCATCATTATAATACAAACAGCAAGGTTAGTCAAGGACTAAAAAGCACCCCTGTCGGAACAGAGGTGCAGGTCAGGCTTAATCTTGCTTCTTTTCGCTGCCGCAGGATTGATCGTTGTCAAGCCCCTGTGGGAAGAACTCCGAGGTCGGGAACTGTATCTTCGAGAACAGCTCGCAGGGTGTGTCGGACTCAGTGGGGCAGTCACTTTCGGGAACGCCGTAGTCATAGGCGGGAATCAAGATCGGCACCGGGCGCATCAGCTGGATAATGGCAAAGATACCGATAGTAATAGTCACAGTATTGGAGCCAGGCTGCTCAGCAGTGTTGGGGATAAGGTTGGCATCAAGACACATTGGCGGAGCAATGCTGACGCCTGCCACCGGAAGCGTGCCGTTATCGCAGCAGGCTGCGCAGCCGCTTGTAGGTGCAGGAAGTGCCGCTGCTGCTGTGCTGTTGGACATAAAGCGCTGGGTGCTGCCGTCACTGCCAAAGAGGATAACTCTCTTGTTGGCTGTGGTAGTGCCGTACACCACCATAGGCGGCTCCCCTACTGTGTCATAGGCTTCGATCTCAGCTCTGAAACTGTAGGTGACATCGACCGTATAGAACCCTCTGTTAAAGGGGACCGGGTCTATCACAAAGCTGCAGCCGGTGGTCTCGATGCACTTTGCCTTGATGTACTGCGCTTCGTCGATCAAGGTCTGGGCGGCAGTGTCAAAGGTGAGAGTCAGGTCCTCCAGGCAGTCCTGAGAGCTGCATGAATCAAAAACTCTCATAGCATCAATGCACACCGCCTCTTTAAAGGCACGGTTGGAATTTAATTCGCTCATAATATTCCTCCTGATAAGAATTTATTACAGCTTTCTGCCGTTAATACATCTTATTCAGGAGGCTTTGATTTTGTGCAGTTTTGAGGTAAAAAAACTGAACTCAGGTGTTCTTGTCAACAGTCTTGAATTGCTTCAGATTGCCGATCTTTTCGTTGCGCTCGTCTAAAACCTTTTCAACGTCAGACCAATCAAGGCCTTGGTTCACTGCCAGCACCATAACGTGATAAAGCAGGTCATTGATCTCATTTTTGAGTTCATCGTTATCACCGTTCTTGGCAGCGATAATTGTCTCGGCTGCTTCCTCACCCACCTTTTTGCAGATCTTGTCAACTCCCTGCTGATAAAGATAGCAAGTGTAGCTTTTTTCAGGTGCCTCGCCCTTGTCGAACTGCTCCTTGCGGGCCTTTAGCACCGCAAAGATCTCTTCATATACTGTCATGAGTTTTCCTCCTCGTTATATATCTCATTAAAAAAGCAGCTGTATGCTCCTGTGTGGCAGGCAACACCGGTCTGCTCCACATTCACAAGCAGAGTGTCGTCGTCGCAGTCGGAATAGATGCTCACCACTTTTTGCAGATGCCCGCTGGTGGCTCCCTTATTCCAGTATTCCTGCCTTGACCGGCTCCAGAACCAGGTGCAGCCTGTCTCTAAGGTGCGCCTTAAACTCTCCTTGTTCATATAAGCCAGCATCAGCACCGTCTTTGTGTTGACCTCATAGCATATTGCGGGGATAAGCTCGGCTTTGACGAAATACTTATCCAGATCGTTTATATCAATTTTTATCTTGCTCATTTCAAACTCCTTAAAGGCTTATCTCATGGGTATTCCCTTGCTGCGGCAGTCATCTTTTACCTGACCCACAGTCAGCTCCTTAAAGTGGAACAGTGATGCAGCCAGTGCCGCAGAGCAATCGGTTTTAAGAAATGCCTCTGCAAAGTCACCCAGCTTCCCTGCGCCGCCGCTGGCAATGACAGGTATCTTAACTGCACCTACAACTGCTTTGAGCATAGGCAGGTCAAAGCCTCCCCGTACTCCGTCAGTATCAATGGAGTTCAGGCAGATCTCTCCTGCGCCGAGAGCCTCGCATTTTTTCACCCATTCTATCAGGTCAAGCTTCATGTCTATCCTGCCGCCGTTAATATAGACCGTCCACTTGTTCTCGCCGACAGCCTTGGCATCAACGCCCACACAGATACATTGGCTGCCGAAAATATCGGCACCGTCCTTTATGAGCTTAGGGTTTTTGACAGCCTGAGAATTGACAGATACCTTATCAGCTCCCGCTCTCAGTGTCTCACGGATATCATCGACTGTGGCGATTCCTCCGCCTACTGTCAGCGGAACAAAAACCTTCTTTGCAGTGTTTCTCACCACGTCCAGCATTACTCCCCTGCCCTCATGGGAGGCAGTTATATCATAGAAAACTATCTCATCGGCACCCTGAAGATTATATTCATAGGCGCACTCTACAGGGTCTCCGACCTCTTTTATACCTTCAAAATTAACACCCTTAACCACCTTGCCGTTTCTCACATCAAGGCAGGGTATTATTCTTTTAGCAAGCATTATTTCACCTTATTTCTTTTTAAGAATGATCATAGCCGCATAGTGCAGCACATCAAATTCCTCCGGCCATGAAGCAAGCATGGCTTTGTGCTCTGCCTCCCAGCGGGCAATGTCCTCCTCACTGAGCGAAGCACCGACTCCCCTGCACGCCTTCATTCTGCCGTTCCAGTTCTCTCTGGTGAAATGCACCGGCAGCCTGAAAGCAAGGCTTTTTTCAACATCAAAATATTCAAGATACTCTCCGGGAGGGACGATCTCCTTGAACCTGTCCCCTGAACCTGTCCAGGAAGGGTTATACTTCAAAACAAGCTGCTCGGAGCTGTTTACAAGCTTGTCCTCATAGGGCAGCCAGTTCATCATAAGAAAGGCAAGCCTGCCCCCTTGACATAACAGCCTTGCAAACAGCGGAGCCGTCTGAGCATGGTCAAAATACCAGAAGCACTGGCAGGCAGTTATAACATCAAAGCTCGAATCCGCAAAGCCCAGCTTCTCCGCAGGTGATACATAATAGCTGATATCCATGCCGCATTCAGCAGAAAGCTCTCTGGCGGCCTTGATCTGATTATCTGAAATATCAGCGGCTGTCCAGCGGGCGCCGTATTTATACATATTCCTCGGCAGCACACCTGTGCCTGTACCGATATCCAGCACACGCTGACCTTCCACGCAAAGACCGTTCTGAGCTATCGTTTCGTAAAAGCTTTCAGGGTAGATGTCACGGTACTTGGCATAATCAGCGGAGGTCTTACCCCAGTCAAAGGCTTTGCCTCCGTCGATGCGTTTATCCTTAATATCCATATATTATCTCCGTCACATGGAAGCAAAGTTAGATAACATTTTAAGCCCTGCCTCGCCTGACTTTTCCGGGTGGAACTGGGTCCCGAAAACATATCTGCCGTCACCGACTACTGCCGGGACCCTGCCGCCGTAGGTACAGTAAGCCATGAGAGATTCGTCCTCACAGAAGGCCTTGTAGCTGTGAACAAAATATACATAGCTTTCCGGCAGGTCCTTAAACAGAGGGCACTCATGGTTGTAGACCAGCTTGTTCCAACCCATGTGGGGAATAACAAGCTCCGGATCGTCGATCTTGTCAACATAGCCCTTGATAAGCCCAAGGCCCTGACACTCCTCGAACTCAAAGCTCTTCTCAAACAGAAGCTGCATTCCAAGGCAGATGCCCAGCAGAGGCTTTTTGGCAGCCTGCTGCTTTATTGTATCCACAAGGCCGGTTTCCTTGAGCATCTCCATTGCAGCGGGAAAGGCTCCAACTCCGGGGAGAATGAGCTTATCTGCGGCTTCAAGCTCTGACTTGTCACTGGTGAGCCTGCTCTCTGCTCCAAGATAGTCAAGGGCATTCTTAACGGAAAAAATATTCCCTGCGCCGTAATCAATAATTGCTATCATTATAACACACCCTTTGTTGAAAGCACGCTGCCGTCGCTGTTGCGGGAGACAGCAGCTTTAAAAGCGTGAGCAGCAGCTTTGAAGATAGCCTCACAGATATGGTGGTCGTTTTTGCCGTACTCCTCACGGATATGCAGAGTGATGCCGGCATTAAAAGCAAAGGCTCTGAAAAATTCCTCGCAGAGGCAGGTGTCGAATTCACCTACACGCTGGTCATGGAAATCGGCGCTGAACACCAAAAAAGGCCGCCCGCTTATATCCAATGAGCAAAAGGCCAGAGCCTCGTCCATAGGGATATAGAATGAGCCGTAGCGCATGATGCCTGCCTTGTCTCCAAGGGCTTCTGCCACAGCCTTGCCAAGGGTGATGCCGATATCCTCAACAGAGTGGTGGCCGTCCACCTCCAGATCTCCGTGGCAGATAACAGTCAGGTCAATACCGCTGTGAACTGCAAAGGCCGTCAGCATATGGTCAAAGAAGCCGATGCCGGAATTGATCGATACCTTTCCGGTGCCGTCCAAGTCAAGCTTGATCTGGATATCGGTCTCTTTGGTTTTTCTTGAAATTTCCGAAGCTCTCATAATCTTACTCCTGTGTTTCCTCAAATCTGACCTTGACAGCATTTGCGTGAGCGGTCAGGCCCTCCTTCTCGGCAACGAGCACAATGTCATTCTTAGCGTTTCTCAAAGCGTCCTCGGTGTAATAGATAAAGCTGGAGCGCTTTTCAAAGCTGTTCACGCCAAGGGGCGAGAAGAAGCGGGCAGTGCCGCTGGTGGGTAGAACGTGGTTGGGGCCGGCATAGTAATCTCCCAATGGTTCGGGAGCATAGTCGCCAAGGAATACAGAGCCGGCATTATCCAGCCTGCCGATATACTCCATAGGGTTCTCGAAAAGTACCTCAAGGTGCTCCGGAGCCAGACGGTTAGCGATGTCGCAGGCCTGCTCACGGGTGGAGCAGATAATAATAGCGCCGTAGTCCGTCATGGAGGTTTCGATTATGTCCCTGCGCTGCAAGGGCTGAACCTGACGCTCGATCTCCTTAATGGTCTCGTCTGCAAGCTTTTCGCTGGTGGTAACAAGTATAGCAGATGCCAGCTTATCGTGCTCTGCCTGAGACATAAGGTCCGCAGCCACGAATTTAGGCTTGGCAGAATCGTCTGCGATAACAAGTATCTCGCTGGGGCCGGCGATCATGTCAATATCAACGATGCCGTAAAGCAGCTTCTTGGCGGTGGCAACATAGATATTTCCGGGGCCGACGATCTTATCCACCTTGGATATCTCCTCGGTGCCGTAGGCCAGTGCAGCTATAGCCTGTGCTCCGCCGGAGAGGAATATCCTGTCAACTCCGCAAAGAGCAGCAGCCACAAGAATATCCTTGTTCGGGGTGCCGTCCTTCAGAGGGGGCGTCACCATAATGATCTCCTTAACTCCGGCGATCTTTGCAGGTATGGCATTCATCAGCACAGAGGAAGGATAAGCCGCTGTGCCGCCGGGAACATAAAGGCCTACTCTTTCAAGGCCCCTTACCCTCTGCCCCAGCACAACGCCGTTTTCCTTTGGGCTGATAAATGACTGTGATTTCTGGCGGGTGTGGAAATCGGTGATGTTCTCAATGCAGTTGAGCAGTGCGTCAGTAAAAGCAGGGTCAGCCTCTGTTAGTGCGTCATTGATGACATCTCTCGGCACCTCATAATACTGCGGGAGCTTGCCGTCAAACTTTTCGGTATAAGCCTTAACAGCGTTATCTCCGCCGGCTCTGACTGTCTCTATTATCTCGCTGACAACGGCAGTGACTATTTTGTCTGTCTCGCCGCTGCGCTTTTCTACCTGTTTAAAAAATTCCTCCTCGTCTACGCCGTTGGCATAGATCTTTTTTATATTTGGCATATATGTATCCTCCGTCTGTTAAACTATGTTCTTCTCGACCTGACTCACAAAGCTCTCGATCTCATGCTGACGGAGCTTCATGCTCACAGTGTTGACTATCAGCCTTGCAGATACGGGAACGATATCCTCAATGACTTCAAGTCCGTTTTCTTTCAGGGTAGTGCCTGTTTCTACTATATCCACGATACCGTCCGCAAGCTCAAGCAGGGGGGCAAGCTCAACAGAGCCCTCGATCTTAACAATGTCAACGTCCATGCCCTTGCTTTCAAAGTAGTTGCGGGTGATAACAGGGTACTTAGTGGCGACAGTCTTGACGCCATAGCCGCCGTAGAAGCTCTGGCCCTTCTTGGTGGCAAGCGCAAAGCGGCATCTGCCGAAGCCAAGATCTACCAGCTCAAAAAATGTTCCCTGCATTTCCATGATAGTGTCCTTGCCAACGACGCCCATGTCGCAGACGCCGTGCTCAACGTAGGTTATAACATCGTTGGCCTTGGCAAGTACTACCTCCATATTGCCGTCCGGCACAGGAAGGATAAGCTTTCTGCCCTTTTCACGAACAGCTGTGCAGTCATAGCCGATCTTTTCCAGCAGCCCGACTGTGTCTTTTTCAAGTCTGCCCTTGGTAAGGGCTATTCTAAGCGGTTTATTCATTTTCAGCCCTCACAGTTCTATCTTTTCAGTCTTATCGCCCAAGACGTAAATTGTCTTGATTCCACGCTTCTCAGCGTAATCCTTGGTGGCGTCCAGAGAGGAATGCAGTCCGATCTCTGCCACCGCACCGGCGTTTACAAGTTCTCTTGCAAAGGCCACAGCCTCGGCGGAATGCCCGGCCTCGGCGTAGACGATACAGCTCGGTGCAGATATAGAGGGAGCAAGCTCGTTGCGCCTTAAATACTTAGCAACATCGTCAGAGTTGACACCGAAGCCCACCGCAGGGCAGGGCTTGCCGAACTCTGAAAGCAGACCGTCATAGCGGCCGCCCTTCAGCACAGACTGGCCCACGCCTGAAAGATATCCCTTGAAAACAATGCCGGTATAATAATCGACATGGCTCACAATGCCCAGATCGACAGAGATCTTTCCGCCGTAGCCCAGCTCAGAGAGCTTTCCGTAGACCTCTTTAAGGTGAGACAGTATAGCGTTTATCTTACCGTTGGTGAAAAGGGTCGCAGCCTTATCAAAGACCTCTGCACCGCCGAAAAGCCTTGGCAGAGCCTTTAGCGCAGCTGCCACAGGCTTTGGTGAAAGCTCATCAAGGATATCATTCAGGGCAGGATAGTTCTTAGCAGAGATCAACAGGCGTATCTCCTCACGGGTGCTGTCATCAGCATCAAGCTGTGAGACCAGCTCCTTGAAATAGCCTATATCACCCAGCTCAAAGCGGAAATTATCGGCGTCAAAGCTCACAAGGGCTTCCAGTGCCAGACAGATAGCCTCGTAATCTGCCCGCTCCTCGTCCTCGCCGCCCAGCAGCTCTATGCCGGACTGGAATATCTCATCGGAATGGCCTTTCAGCAGAGCGTTGTTCTCATAGACTGCCTGATTGTAAAACAGCCTCAGCGGCAGCACAGCCTTGGCAAGCCTTGTTGAGGCAAGGCGGGCTATGGGTATAGTTGAATCAGGGCGCATAACTATCAGGCGGCCCTTTGAATCTGTGAGCTTATACATTCTCTCCTGACGGAAATGCCGCAGGCTGCCGCTGAACAGGTCATAGAATTCTATTCCGGGTGTGACGACTTCGCTGTAGCCGAAGCTTTTAAAAAGGCCGGCTAATTTCATTTCGACCTCCCGGCGGGCAAGGCAATCGTTAAAAAGCAGATCACGGGTGCCCTCGGGGGTTATCAGATCATTTTTCTTCATAGCGCTCTCCATTTAGTGTAGTAAAGTGCTAACATATTACCATATTAGCATAGTATTATAATAGCATAACATCATAAACTTGTCAATCAGTGGAAAAAATGTTTTCAACATCTCACAAATTGAACAAGGATATTTGATTTGATTTAGGCAGGTCGCCAAAGGCACCGTTCTTTTCAAGGGTCTCAATAACGCTCTTGCCGACACCGCTCTGCTGCTGGAATTCCTCTATCGAGATAAAGTCTCCGAGGCAGGCCTTTTCGTAGAGCTGGACAGCAGCATTATTTCCGACACCGGAAAGTGAGCAGAATGGCATTCTGATCTTGCCGTCCTCAATGCGGTAGATCGTGGCGTGAGACTTGAAAACATTTACCGGCAGGAACTCAAAGCCCCGGCAGAACATTTCATATACCAGAAGCAGAGTTTCAAGTATGCCCTCCTCCTTGGCAGTCATGGAATCCCTGCCCTTGTTCTTTAGTTCTTCAATTCTCTGCTGAACAAAGTGCTTGCCCTTGGCAGCAGTCTCCGCCTCAAAGTCCTCACCACGGACGGTGAACATCGAAGCATAGAATTCCAGAGGCTTGTATATCTTGAACCAGCAAAGCTTGATCGCAGAGGTAACATAAGCGGCAGCGTGAGCCTTCGGGAACATATACTTGATCTTAAGGCAGGAGTCGATATACCATTCCGGAACATCGTGGGCACGCATATCTGCCTTCATTTCTTCTGTCAGCAGCTTTGGTGCGTTGCCCTTACGGGTGATCTCCATGATCTTAAAAGAGAGAGATTTATCCATGCCGTGATAGATAAGATATGTCATGATACTGTCACGGGTGCCGATAACCTCTGAGATCGTGCAGGTGCCGTCATGGATAAGATCCTGAGCGTTGCCCAGCCAAACGTCAGTACCGTGTGATAGGCCGGAGATCTGCAAAAGGTCACCGAAATTCTTTGGCTTAGCTTCAAGCAGCATTCCGCAGACGAAGCCTGTGCCCATTTCAGGTATTCCAAGGGTGCCTGTCTTCCAGCCAAGTTCCTCGGATGTCACGCCAAGGGCCTCCGGGGAGGTAAAGAGCGAATATACCTTCTGATCGGACATGGGTATCTCAAGAATGTCAAGGCCCGTCATATCCTCCAAATACTTATAAAGAGTCGGCACATCATGGCCCAGCTCGTCCAGCTTCAGGATAGTGTCGTGCAGAGAATGGAAGTCGTAGTGGGTGGTGACAATGTCAGAATCCGCTTTCTCTGCCGGGTGCTGGACTGGTGTGAAATCGTAGACCTCATAATCAGAGGGGATAACTACCATTCCGCCGGGGTGCTGACCTGTGGTGCGCTTGACGTTCAGGCAGCCGGTAGCAAGCCGGAGCTTTTCCGCATCATTGACAGTCCTGCCCCGTTCCTCAAGATATTTTAAAACGTAGCCGTAAGCGGTCTTTTCGGCAACACCGCCGATAGTTCCCGCCTTGAAAACGTGGTCTGCGCCGAAAAGTTCTTCTGTATACTTATGCGCCAGCGACTGATAATCGCCGGAAAAGTTCAGGTCTATATCAGGGGCCTTATCGCCGTTAAAGCCCAGGAAGGTCTCAAAGGGGATATCATGGCCGTCCCGGTGGAGAGGTGCGCCGCACTTGGGGCAGTTCTTTTCAGGCAGGTCATAGCCGGACTGAACAGAACCGTCGGTGACAAATTCGCTGTAGCGGCATTTCTTGCAGATATAATGGGGCATGAGAGGATTGACCTCAGAGATGCCAGACATAGACGCAACGAAGGAGGAACCTACCGAACCACGGGAGCCTACCTGATAGCCGTGTTCAACAGAGTTTGCCACAAGCTTTTGTGAGATCATGTAGAGCACAGCAAAACCGTGCTTTATGATAGATGTCAGCTCTCTGTCAAGACGGTCATAGACTATGGCAGGTATATGAGCCTTAAAGGGCTCGTTTATGCCGTGGTCGCCCTCGGGTATCTCTATCTCGTCAGGGTCACAGTCGCCGTAAATGGAGCAGCACTTTTTCCAGCAGATGACCTGCAGCTCCCGCACCGCTCCCTCGATAAAGGGTGTATATGTGCCGTTGGGGAAGGCTTTCAGGTCCTTGTCCACCATGTCTGCAAATTTATTGGTGTTGGTGACCACCACCTCAAAAGCCTTTTCCTCTCCCAGATATGAGAGTTCATCAAGCATTTCATCAGTGGTCTTGAAATAGAGCGGCGGCTGACGGTCAGCGTCGGCAAATTTCATTGAGGCCATTATGATCGCTCTGAACTGGGAATCCTTCTTGTCCATAAAATGGACGTCGCCTGTGGCGCAGACGGGTATGCCCAGCTCGTCGCCCAGTTCCACCACAAAGCGGTTTATATCCTTGACCTGCTCCTCTGTGTGTATCTCTGTATAGGGGGGGCGTTCAGAGAGTATCATGAACATATTGTTGCCCTGGGGCTGTATTTCAAGATAATCATAAAAGCTGGCGATCTGCCTGATCTTATCACTTGATTCGCCCCGGAGATAAGCCTGTATAAGCTCGCCGCTCTCACAGGCGCTTCCGACTATCAGGCCCTCACGGTGCTTCACCAACTCGGATTTAGGTATCCTCGGGCGCTTTTTATAGTATTCCAGGTTGGACATTGAAATGAGCTTGTAGAGATTTTTAAGCCCTGTGTTGTTTCTTACCAGTATGATCTGGTGGTAATGGGGCAGCTCCCTGATGTTCTCGGTGGAGGCCAGCAGTGAATTGAGCATATCAACAGAAAGCACCATTAACGGGTACTGCTCGATAAGCTGCTGGGAAAGCCTTATGAATATCTCCGCCAGCACTCTTGAATCCTCGTCGCCCCGGTGGTGATTAAAGGTCAGGCCGAAATGATCGGCAATGGTGTTGAGCTTGTGATTCTCGGTGTCAGGGAGCATTATCCGTGTCATTGGCAGGGTATCAAGATAGGTGTAGGGGAACTTGATATTATGCCGCTTTAAAGCCTCGTTGATAAAACCGGTATCGAACTTGGCATTGTGAGCTATGAGCACAGGGTCATCACCGCAGAATTCCAGAAAGGCTTTGAGAGCGTCCTCCTCGTCGGGGGCATCAGTAAGCATATTGTCTGTAATGCGGGTGAGGTTAGAAATAAACTCAGTCAGGGGTTCATGGGGGTTGACAAAGGTATCAAACCGGTCAACTACTTCAAGGCCCTTTACCCTTACTGCACCTATCTCGATGATCTTATCCTTGTCTGGGTAGGTGCCGGTGGTCTCAAGATCAAAGACGATAAGCTCGTCGGTAAGCAAACGGTGGCTGAGACCCTTGACTATATCCACGTCATTGTTGACCTCATAGGCCTCCACTCCGTAGAGCACTTTAAATTTGCTGCCGGCCTTGCGAAGCTTTGCTACAGCTCCGCCCGCATCGGGGAAGCCCTGCACGACGCCGTGGTCGGTGATAGCAATAGCCTGATGGCCCCACTCAAAGGCACGGTTCACAAGCTTATCCGCAGAGGTCAGAGCGTCCATGGCGGACATATTGGTATGGCAGTGGAGCTCCACACGCTTCTTCTCAGAAAGGTCCTTTTTCTTCTGCTGCTTCACAAGCATTATGTTGGTGGGTTCAAAATTAAGGGTGTGGGTGAAGGTGTCAAATTTAAGCTTGCCGGTGCAGATCAAAGTCGAACCGACCTTTAAATTGCCCATGATGTTTTCAAGCTCCTCCTTGCCGGTGAGCTTGGAGTAGCGGGAGGCTCTGCTGCCACCCAGCATCTTGATCTGGCAGGAATATGTAAAATCGGTCAGGAACAGGTTTGCTATGAGCATCTCGCCGTTCTTGACTTCCTTGGTGTCGATCTTGAATATCTCGCCCCAGATAGTATAAGTGTTGTCAGACTCCTCCTCCGGGAGCTGCTTCATATCTGTGACCTCAGCATCAGAGCTGATAGGAGCACCCTTTAAAACGAGAGCACCCTCAGCGATCAGCCCAAGGCGTGTAAAGTCAACGTCAGCCTTACGGAATTCAGGGGCCTTTTTATCCTCCGGCTTACCGCCCTCACTGTGAGTCTCTGGCTTTGAGATCACCGGCAGGTCGTTCATAAGCTCCTCATGGCGAGTGTCTATCTGCTGCTGAGAAAGCTCTGTAACTCCCGAAAACTCCACCGAGACCTCAGTGGAAAAAAGCTCCCTCACCAGATTTTTGAACTGGCTGTGAAAGCCGGCCTTTTCAAGAGTAGACAGGCCGCCCCGTTTAAGCTCGATCTTAAAGCAGCCGAATTCAAGCTTATGACCCGCCTCGTCAAGGAAGCCGTTTACCATTGAGCAGCGTTCTTTCATGTACTGCACAAGCTCCGGGAAATAATCACCAGTGAGCTTGTCAGGGGTGTATTTGCAGTGTATCTTCAAAGCATGGAGACCGATAGCCTTTGCCAGCTTGAGCTCACACTCGCTCACAGCTGCAAAGGCAAGAGGCTCCTCAAACTTAGTCACTACCTCAGCAGACTGTTCCCGCTCGTCGTAGCTGAGCTTTAGTATCTGCCCATCCTCCATGCTCTTGGGGATAAACTGCTGATATTTGTCAAAAAAATCCGCAAATCTGTATGTATTCATTTTACTCCTTTTAAAGCTTATCTATCTCAGCCAACAGCGCCGAAAGCGCTTCGCTTTCATCTACCTTCCTGATGCGCTGCCCCTTGGCGAAAAGCACTGCGCAGCCGTCGCCGCCGGCTATGCCGATATCAGCATTTCCGGATTCTCCTATGCCGTTTACAACACAGCCCATAACAGCAACTGTTATATCCTTGTCTATATCTCTTGTGGCTTCCTCGACCTGCTTAGCCAAAGAGATAAGATCTATCTTGGTCCTGCCGCAGGTTGGGCAGGAGACTATCCTTACTCCGCTTCCCTTTCCAATCGCTTTGAGAATATCCTTGGCGGCATATATCTCATTTACAGGGTCGTCAGTCAGTGAGACACGGATAGTCTCACCTATGCCGTCGCACAAAAGAGAGCCTATGCCGACGGCTGATTTGATGATACCCATTCTCTGGGTGCCGGCTTCGGTGACACCTAAGTGCAGAGGGTAACTGCACTGCTCCGCCAGCAGCCTGTAGGCGTTTATCATAGTGGGCACATCAGAGGATTTCAGTGAGATAACTATATCCTCAAAATCACACTGCTCCAGTATCCTTACATGGCGCATGGCGCTTTCCACCAGCGCTTCAGGAACGGGGCGGCCGTACTGCTCAAGAAGGTCCTTTTCAAGAGAGCCGCCGTTTACGCCGATGCGTATGGGGATATTCCTCTCCTTGCAGGCCTTGACCACCGCCTTGACCTTATCCATAGAGCCTATGTTTCCGGGGTTGATGCGTATTTTATCTATTCCCGCTTCGGCTGCGGCAATGGCTAATCTGTAGTCAAAATGAATATCAGCCACCAGCGGGATATTTATTTTTTCCTTTATTGCCGGGATAAGCCGGACTGCCTCCATGTTCGGGATAGCAGCACGGACTATCTCACAGCCGGCAGCCTCCAGCTCCATAGCCTGCTTAACTGAGCCCTCAATATCCTCAGCGGGAATGTTCAGCATGGACTGGATATATATCTTCTTGCCGTCAAGTGTGCAGCTGCCCACCTTGACAGAATGGACCTTTCTCATAGATCAGTTCTCCCCTCTCAGAATAGCTTGATAACATCACTGACTGTAACTACCACCATAAGCAGCAGCAGTGCCGCCATGCCTATAAAGTGGACCATGCCCTCCTTTTCGGGAGGCACAGGCTTGCGTCTGACTGCTTCGATGATAAGGAATATAAGACGTCCGCCGTCAAGCGCCGGCAGCGGCAGCAGATTGAACAGCCCGATGTTGATCGTGATAAAGGCCGCCAGCGAAAGCATCTGCTCCATGAGCCCGGCCCAGTCGATGCCCTTTTCCTCGCTGGTCTCGCTGTCGATAACATCGCCTATGACATTCACTATGCCCACAGGCCCGGAGAGATCGCTCAGCTTGTACTTGCCCCTTATCATATCTATCAGGGTAATATATATCAGCCGCCCGTCAGTAACTGTGTGCCGGAAGGCGTAGGAGGTGACAGTAAAGAAATTTGCTTCGATAGGCTTTACAAAAAAGTCTATGTGCATGAGCTTGTTGCTGTAGGGGAACTGCACCCCGTTGAGCTCTACCTTTTCGCCGTCCCGCAGGACTACCATATCGAACTTGCCGTCCTCGTCATTCTGGAACTGGTAGCTCATATCCATATCTGTAAATATATGCATACCGTTGATGCTCAGTATCTCGTCACCCACCTGAAGGCCGGTTACATGGGACATAGCGTCCTCAGTCTCAAACTTAGAGACTGTGTTTGAGGTGATCGGCGCACTGATGACAGTATAGATCACCAGCAGAACAAAGCCTAAGATCAGGTTCATAGTGATACCCGCCAGCACTATCGCCATTCGCTTGGGTACAGATTTTTTGTTGAAGGAGCGGTCGTCCTCAGATTCGCTGTCCTCTCCCTCCATAGCGCAGTAGCCGCCGATCGGCAGCACACGCCATGCGTAGAGGGTCTCACCCTTTTTCTTCTTGATTATTGCCGGGCCCATGCCGATCGCAAATTCATTCACTTTAACTCCGCAGAGCTTTGCCACAACAAAGTGGCCCAGCTCATGAATGATTATAATGACCTCAAAGATCAGCAGTGCTATAATTATCTTCATTTTGCCGCCTTTCTGTTTGCCTCAGGAATTTAAACTGTTTATTTGATTTTGCGCATACTCTCTTGCTTTTCTGTCTGCCTCCAATACATCGGCAAGGCAGGTGAGCTTTTCCGCCCTGAACTCATCAAGAACGCTTGACACTATCCTGCCGATATCCAGGAAATGTATCTTCCCTCTCAGAAAAGCTTCCACCGCTGCTTCGTTGGCACCGTTCACCATTGCGGGCATAGTGCCGCCTATAGTGATAGCCTTTATGCAGGCGGTCAGGCAGTCAAAGGTGGAATAGTCCGGCTTGGCAAAGCTCAGGCTGCCATAGTCTGTCAGAGAAAGGGGCCTTGTGGGGCATTCAAGCCTTTCGGGGTATAGCAGCGCATACTGTATGGGTATCTTCATATCCGGCACGCCGAGCTGTGCGATGATGGAATTATCCTTGAACTCCACCGCCGAATGCACAACGCTCTCTCTGTGGACCACTATCTCTATCATGTCAGGAGTCAGGTCAAAGAGCCACATGGCCTCAATAAACTCTAAGCCCTTGTTCATAAGTGTAGCAGAATCAATGGTGATTTTTCTGCCCATAGACCAGTTGGGGTGAGCAAGTGCCTGCTGAACAGTTACCCCCTCCAGCTGCTGACGGGTCCTGCCGAAGAACGGCCCTCCCGATGCGGTGAGCAGAATCTTGTTCACCTGTGAGCGCTTGTTGCCCTGCAGGCACTGGAATATCGCAGAGTGCTCGCTGTCAACAGGGTATATCTTCACGCCCTTCTCCGCAGCTGATTTCATCACCAGCTCGCCGCCCGCAACAAGGGTCTCCTTGTTGGCAAGGGCGATGTCGGTGCCGTGCTCTATAGCGGCAAGCGTGGGTTCCAGCCCCACCATGCCCACAACAGAATTGAGCATGATGTCAACGCCGTCAAGGGCTGCGATCCGCTTCAAGCCCTCCATTCCGGTGAGGATCTTTACGCTTTTAGTTTTACCGTTCTTGAGCATATCATTCAGCTCGGCTGCGTGCTCTGAGTTGAAGATGCAGACATACTCCGGCATGAACTCCGCCGCCTGCTCAGCCAGCAGCTTTGTGTTGGCATTGGCTGCCAGCGCCTTTACTTTAAAATTATGCTTACGGGCCACCTCTAATGACTGTGTTCCGATAGAGCCCGTTGAACCAAGTATAGTTATAGTTTTCATAAACAGCTCCATTATAAACGCCGTAAGGGGCAGCCGCTGAAATCCACAGCCGCTCCCCCTGAAACGATTTTATTTTACAATAAGCCCCTGGGTGTAGAGATAATACATAAACGGTGCCACCAGCAGGAAACTGTCGAACCTGTCCATAACTCCGCCGTGGCCGGGCATTATGTTGCCGTAATCCTTGATGCCCGCCTGACGCTTGATTATAGACGCTGTCAGGTCACCGATCAAGCCGACTATCGCACAGAGCATTCCGCTGAGCAGGATAAAGAAATATCTCGGCTCAAAGCCGTCGGTGAACATATCATAGAAAAGCGCCACCAGCATCATCAGCAGGCCGTTGGAGATCACTCCGCCTACCACGCCCTCAACGGTCTTTTTCGGGCTGATGTCCGGGCAGAGCTTTGTCTTGCCGAAGAAGGTTCCTGCGAAATAGGCTCCGGAATCTGCCAGCCATGCACCGCACATGGTCATGACGATAACAAACATTCCGGCTGTCTTGTCGTAGTTCATGCTTATGACCGTTCCGAAGGAATAGGGTATGAGCATAGCCACTGCCAGCATCAGGAAGAAATCCTTGTAGCCGAACTTCTCATGATTTCTCAGGTAGTAGATGCACATAAACAGCACCAGTGCCCCGAAATAGAGATTGCTGGTGATGAAGGTCAGCCAGCCGTGCCTGTGGAAAACTCCCATGACGCAGTCCAGAAAAGCATATACACAGCAGGCTACAGCCGGCTCCACAAATTTCAAGCGCTTGGTCGCCTTGAATATCTCTGCAATGGCAACTGCGGAAAGCAAGCCAAAGACGACCTCAAAAATGAAGGTGTTATGCAGCAGCAGCCAGATTATTGCCAGCACAATAGCCACTGCCGCAGATATTATCCGAGTTTTCATTCTTTAATATCCTTTCAAAGGGGTCATACCCCGCCAAATCTTCGATGCCTCTCCTTGTAGACCTCGCAGGCCTTTTCAAGGTCCTTCTTTGAAAAGTCCGGCCAGAGAATATCAGTAAAATAATATTCCGCATAAGCCGACTGCCATATAAGGAAATTTGAAAGCCTCTGCTCACCGCTGGGCCTGATGATAAGGTCAACATCAGGGATATCCTCTGTGTAAAGCCTGCTCTGCACAAGCCGGTCGTCAATGTCGGAGATCTCCAGCTTGCCCTCCTTGACCTCCTGCGCTATCACCTTGACTGCATTGGTTATCTCGTCCCTGCCGCCGTAATTTATCGCAAGCACAAGGGTCATGATGTCATAGTCTTTGGAAAGAGCCTCGCTGCGCTTCATTTTGGCCTGAAGCGATTCGCTGAGCATCGATCTGTCACCTATGAACCTGATGCGGACGTGCTCCTTGAGAAAGTCGTCCAGCTCATCAAGATACTTGTCAAAGAGCTTCATTATCGCCTGAACCTCGTCGTCCGGGCGCTTCCAGTTTTCAGTGGAGAAGGCATAAAAGGTGATGTATTTTATCCCGATAGCCTTGGCGTGGCGGACTATCTTCCGGAAGGTCTTGGCTCCCTCACGGTGACCGAACTTCCGGGGCAGGCCTCGCTTTTTGGCCCACCTGCCGTTGCCGTCCATTATGACACCGACGTGGACCGGCATCGGTGCATCAGAAATGTTTTCCTTAGCCATTGTCAGCTCCGATCAGATCGACATGATCTCTTTTTCTTTTTCAGCAACGTGAACGTCCACCTGCTTGACGTATTTATCGGTGAGCTTCTGAATCTGCTCCTCGCAGTCCTTCATATCGTCCTCTGTGATCTCATTGTTCTTTTTCATGGCCTTGTATTTTTCCATAGCATCACGTCTTATGGAGCGGATAGCCACCTTGGTCTCCTCGCCCTGCTTCTTAACGTCCTTGACTATCTTCTTCCTGTCCTCCTCGGTCAGCTGCGGGAAGGTCATTCTGAGAACAGAACCGTCGTTCTGAGGATTGATGCCAATGTCAGAGGCCTGGATAGCCTTCTCGATCTTGTTGAGCACAGATTTATCCCAGGGGGTGATGACAAGCACTCTCGCCTCTGAAACGGATACAGACGCCAGCTGTGTCACAGGTGTGGGGGCGCCGTAATAATCAACTCTGACCTTATCCAGCACACCGGGGTTGGCACGTCCGGCTCTGACAGCGGCAAAGTCAGAAAGCATAACGTTTATAGATTTCTCCATTTTGTTCTTGGCCTTTTCTCTTACCTCTTTCATTTAAAACAGTCCTTTCAGTTTTATTTTACTATGGTGCCTATATTCTCGCCCATGCAGGCACGGTAAATATTATCCGGGTCAGCCAGATCGAAAACAAGTATCGGTATGTTATTATCCTGGCACATGGCAGCCGCAGTGGAATCCATTACCTTGAGGCCCTTTGAAAGAATATCCGTAAAGCTCAGTGTGTCATACTTCACAGCATCAGGGTACTTGTGAGGGTCCTTGTCATAAACACCATCGACCATTGTGGCCTTGAAGAATATGTCAGCTTCGATCTCCGCAGCTCTCAGTGCAGCAGCTGTATCAGTAGAGAAGAAGGGATTGCCTGTGCCGCAGCCGAAAACGACAACTCTGCCCTTTTCAAAATGCCTCATAGCCTTATTTCTTATATAGGGCTCCGCCACCTGGGGCATGGAGATAGCTGTCTGTACCCTGACCTCCATTCCGCAGTTTTCAAGGCCGTCAGCTACCGCAAGAGCGTTCATAGCTGTTGCCAGCATACCTATATGGTCTGCTCTGGTCCTGTCCATACCGCCGCTGGAGCGCCCTCTCCAGAAGTTTCCTCCACCGACTACTATACCCACCTCAACGCCGGCGTCAACACATTTCTTGATGCTCTGCCCGAACCTGTTGATGACATCATAATCGAGGCCGATCTTCTTATCTCCGGCAAGAGCCTCACCGCTGAGTTTCAAAAGAATACGCTTGTATTTTGGCTGCATACCAATACCACTCCTTTTCAATGCACAATTATCAACTGTCAACTGTCGATTACAGACAGCTTTACATTCATAATAAAAGTATACTATATTTTCAGGCAAAAGTAAAGAGGAAAACACAAAAAAATATCCGGAATTTCAAAATCGAACTCCGGATAATTTTCAAGCATCAGCCCTTGATGATCTTCACATAAAACGTCCTCGTTCTCGGGCCGTCAAATTCTGTAAAATATATGCCCTGCCAGGTGCCCAGCAGCAGCCTGCCGTCCTCAATGATAACAGTCTCGGAGGCGCCTATGCAGCTTGATTTAAGGTGAGCTGCGCTGTTGCCCTCTGCGTGCCGGAACTGGGGACGGTCCGGGTAGGTCTTGTCAAGAGCATAGAGCAGGTCGGTGACAACATCAGGGTCGGCATTTTCGTTGATGGTTATGCCAGCGGTGGTGTGTGGGCAGAATACTACAGCCAGCCCGCTGGTGACCCGTGATTCTATAAGCGCCTGCCTGACATAGCTTGTTATGTTGTAAAAGCCCTCCCGCTCGGTTTTCAGGTGATATTCATAAAGCATGGCAGCTCTCCTTAAAATTCGTGGCGCACAAGGAACTGATCCTCGGTCTCATTCTTGACAGGTCTGCCCATGAGGTTTTTAAGCGCATCATAGGGCTTCTCTCCCTCGAACAAAAGCTTATAAAGCTGCTCGGTTATGGGCAGCTCCACATTCAGCTGCTTTGCAAGATCATAAGCGTTCTGGGTGCAGACATAGCCCTCTACAGTGCCCACCTGTTCAACAGCCTCCTCCGGAGAGACACCCTTTCCGATGAGTATTCCCGCCCGGCGGTTGCGGCTGTGCATGGAGCAGCAGGTAACGATCAGGTCACCGATACCGCTGAGCCCTGCAAAGGTCTCAGACTTGGCACCCATAGCCACGCCAAGAGTCCTGATCTCTTTTATTCCCCGTGTCATAAGTGCAGCCTTGGTATTGTCTCCCATTCCAAGGCCGTCGATAACACCGGCAGCCAGCGCTATAACGTTCTTCAAAGAGCCGCCTATCTCGCAGCCGATAACATCGTCATTCACATATACTCTGAATGTTGAATTGGAAAGAATACCCTGCACATAGTTTGAAGCCTCTCTGTTCTCAGATGCCACCACCACTGTAGTGGGTATCCCCCTGGCAAGCTCCTCCGCATGGCTGGGGCCTGTGAGTATGGCAATGGTATTATCCGGGAAACACTCCCGCATTACAACGCTCATGGTCTTTAAGGTGCCGTTTTCAAGGCCCTTGGCAGTATTCAGAATTATAGAGCTTTTTGAAACATAGGGTGCCGCCTCAAGGCAGACCCCTCTGATAAACGAAGTGGGTATACCGACTATCACCAGGTCCTTGTCCTTCACGCAGGAGATGTCAGTAGTCAGCACAATGTCCTTGGGTATCTTCACTCCCGGAAGCTTGGCTTTCAGGCTGCCGGTACGGTTAATGGTGTCTATCTCGTCCTGAAATTTAGACCATACCACCACCTCATGTCCCGCTCTGCGGCACATGACCGCCAGCGAGAGCCCAAAGCCTCCCGAGCCGAGTATCGCTATATTTGCCATATATCATTCCTCCCCGGTATTTTTCTTTTTAGAGCCGAACTTGTTCTCTGTGCCGTTTATGAGCCTCTGAATATTCGGCCTGTGCATAAGGATTATGAACACAGTGAATATCGCAGCCATGCCTGCGTTTATCCAGTGAGCCTCTATCCCCCGCCAGGACTGGATAAGCACCGTAAAGATCGGATAAGCAACAGCAGCGCAGATAGAGCCCAGCGATACATACTTTGAAAGCGCCAGTACTATTGCAAAAACGCTCACCGAGAATAGGCAGGTCAGCGGGTCGATAGCCAGCAGAGTTGTGGCAGTTATCAATACTCCCTTGCCACCGTGAAAGCCGTAGAACACCGGAAAGATATGCCCCAGCATGACCGCAAGGCCCGCAACATAGCCGATAAAAAGCTTGTTGTCGAAGAACACTATTCCAAAGCCGTAGGTGACCACTATCCGGCAGAGCACTACTGCCAGCACGCCCTTTGCCAGGTCAGCCAGCAGCGTCGCCAGCGCCGGCCCCTTGCCGAACACCCGCAGCACATTCGTCAGCCCCGCATTGCCGGAGCCGTAATCTCTGATGTCCTTCTTTTTAAGCAGCCGGCAGACTATGATAGCCGAGTTCATGCTGCCCATAAGATATGAAACTGCAACAGTAAACAAAATACTGAGAAATTCCTTCAAGATACTCTCTCCTTATAACTATTTTACATCGTCTCTGTCACGCTCTCTCACCTTCATGACGATAGGTGTGCCGTCCAGTGAGAAGGTCTCACGGATCTGGTTTTCGAGGTAGCGCTGATAGGAAAAATGGAAAAGCTCTGCCCGGTTTACAAAGACTATGAACGTAGGCGGCTTGGTGGAGGCCTGAGTGATGTAGTATATCTTCAGCCTTCTGCCCTTGTCAGAGGGGGGCTGCACCCTTGCCGTCGCATAGGCCAGCAGGTCATTAAGCCTGCCGGTGGGTATCCTCACAGCATTCTGCTTTGCCACATAGCTTATAGTCTCAAAAAGCTTGTCGATCCTCAGACCGGTCTTTGCGGAGATAAACACGAAGGGAACATAGCTCATAAAGCTGAAATCATTTTCCAGCTTCTTTCTGAACTCGTCCATAGTGCGGGTGTCCTTTTCGATAGCGTCCCACTTGTTGACTGCCACCACACAGGCCTTGCCCTTCTCATGGGCGTAGCCCGCCACCTTGGAGTCCTGCTCGGTAAAGCCTACAGTGGCATCTATGACTATCACCGCCACATCTGCCCTGTCCACCGCCATGTAGGACCTGAGCACACTGTACCTCTCCACAGCCTCCAGCACTTTGGATTTGCGCCTTATGCCGGCTGTATCTATCAGCACGAACTTGCCCTGACTGTTCTCATAGTAGGTATCAGTAGCGTCTCGGGTGGTGCCTGCCACGTCGGATACTATCACACGCTCCTCGCCGCATATCTTGTTGACTATAGACGATTTACCCACATTCGGCTTTCCGATGATCGCCACCTTGGTAACGTCCTCGCCGTAATCCTCGCCTGATTCCTCCGGCAGATATTTGAGCACCTCGTCAAGCAGATCTCCTGTGCCGTGGCCGTGGACGGACGATACAGCTATCGGCTCCCCCAGCCCGAGATTGTAGAACTCATAGAATTCCATAGGCGGCTCACCCACGCTGTCACACTTGTTCACGCAGAGCACTACCGGCTTGCCTGACTTTTGCAGCATTGCCGCCACGTCCATATCGCTGGCTGTAACTCCCGACTTCAGATCTACCACCAGTATGGTAACATCAGCCTTGGTTATGGCAAGCTCCGCCTGGCGCCGCATCTGCGAAAGTATCACATCGTCTGATTCCGGCTCTATGCCTCCGGTGTCCACAAGCATGAACTCCCGGCTGAGCCATTCGCATTTGGCATAAATGCGGTCTCTGGTAACTCCCGGAGTATCCTCAACTATCGAAAGCTTCACGCCGATAAGCTTATTAAAAAGCGTGCTCTTTCCCACATTTGGCCGCCCTACAACAGCCACTACCGGCAGCGCCATTTTATCATCTCCTTTTATGTCTCTATTCCCATTACAGCGTCAAGGTATTCAAAGCCGTCGTTGCGGGAGGCCCTGACGCTTATCTTCAATTCTCTCTCAACATCACTGACGGACAGATCGTCCAGAAAGATCGGCTCGTCAGCCTTGAGCATGACCTTTGGTATCAGCAGCTGGTCTCCCAGCTCACGTCCACGGAGCTGCTCTATAAGGTCACCGGCTGTCACCAGCCCCGCCACAGTGATAGTCTCACCGAAGAAGTGATTGACTATCCCCACAACGTTTACCGTCAGCTGGGGCAGCTTCGCCATTATCATCTCCGCAAGCTTCCTATGAAAGCCCTCGGCAGCTGTACCCGTCGCAAGTGTAACAGTTCGTGGCGGTATGTCAGTATCGCAATCCTCCAAGGCCTCACTGACCTCGTCATAAAGAGACCTCAGCAGGCCCACTCCGTTCTCATACTGGGGGTAGTCCTCGTAAAACTCAGTACCGGGCAGCTCACGCCCTGCCAGCAGATAAAACTCGTCCGCCGGGTAGCACATTCGTGTGCCCCATTTATCAAGACACTCCGCCGCCTTGCCCTCGATTATGTCTATGACCTCTCTCGCCTCCTCCGGCCTGAAAGGTCTCAGCGGATAAAGCCCCTGCCTGAATTTGGTAACTCCTACAGGCACCACCGCCACTGACTGTATATTCGGCATAAGCGCAGCAAGGTCAGTGAGGGTGCGCCTCAGCTCGTCCCCGTCGTTAATCTCCGGGCAGCAGACTATCTGGCAGTTCATCATCAGGCCGCTGTCTGCGATCTGTTTCAGATATTTCAGCTTCTCACCCGCAAAGCGGTTGTGCATCATTTTGCATCTCAGCTCCGGGTTTGTGGTGTGTACTGAAACATTTATATTCAGCCTCATCTCGCATATTCTGTCAATGTCCTTGTCCTGAAGATTTGTCAGGGTAACATAGTTTCCCTGCAAAAAAGAAAGCCGGGCGTCGTCGTCCTTGAAATAAAGCGTTTCACGCATACCCTTGGGCATCTGATCTATAAAGCAGAATATGCAGTTATTGCAGCAGGAACGTTTACTGTCCATTAAAAAGGACTTGAATTCCAGCCCCAGCTCGTCGAATTCAGATTTATATACAACTCTGGAAAAGGCCTTGCCCTCACGCTCCAGCACAAGCTCCAGCCTGTCCTCGGCGCAATAGAACATATAATCCAACACATCGTTGATCTCGTGGCCGTTGATGCTTACAAGCACATCACCCGGTTTTATTTTCGCCCGGAATGCAGGGCTTCTCGGCGCAACACCTGTAACAGCAGCAGCCATTGACCTTCTCCTTCCTTAAAATCGCAAAAAAGGCAGAGAGGAAGAACTTTGCACAAGCTCTTTTCCCTGCCCGAAAACGCATCAGAAGCGCAGGCCCGTTAAGCCTGCCTCTGCAATAAGCGAAGATTATTCGCCCATCTTGATGACCTCTACACCCTTGTAATAACCGCAGTTCTTGCAAACCTTGTGAGGAGCGGTAAGCTCGCCACAGTTAGAACATCTGCTGAGTGCAGGCGCTTGCAGCTTCCAAACAGCCGAGCGTCTTTTATCCCTTCTTGCCTTGGAAACCTTTCTCTTTGGTACTGCCATTCTTGGCACCTCCTCACCGTTAAAATAGATCGCTGCCCGACTGCCTTTGCGTCAGGAGCAGTTACATTCGCCATCGTTCAAATTCTGCCCGCAAACATAACACAAGCCCCTGCAGTCTTCCCTGCAAAGTATCTTTGTAGGCAATTGCAGCAACGAATCTGAAATAGCAAGATCATTCAGATCGAGGGTATTGTTTTCAACAACGATATGCTCGTCATTGCTGCTGCGGTCTCTTACACAGACGTGAGAAAACTCATAGCTATACTCTCTCTCGAATTCTTTAAGACATCTGTCGCAGACGTGGGATAAGGTAAAGCAACAGGTAAATTCCACCTGCACTATACCCGCACGGTTGAACGCCCTGCCCCTTACTGCGAGCGGAGTTGCAAAGCTTGCACTGAAAACTCTCTCGGACAGCTCGTCCCTGCTGATCTCAAAGGAGAATTCCTTTTCTTCGCCAGTGACATCAAAAAGCTGTTTCATATTCAGCAGCATAGCAACACCTCAAACATCACAAATTTCATTATAACCCCGATTTAAGGATTTGTCAATAGTTTTTTACCTTTTTAAGTAAATTATTTGGAAAGCTCCGGATAAAAATTACTTGATAAAGGCTTTTACCTTTGCAGGCAGGTCCTCAACATCAGCGGATACTGTCAGCACGATCTTGATGTCCTTAGCCAGCATTGCCAGCTTCTCGATCATATCGCCGAGAGCCTCATAGTCTCTGCCGCCGATCTTCAGGATACCGTCAACATAGACCTGCTGAATGTCATAGTTGCCGGCAAGCATACCTGCAACAAAGCCGTAGAAAGCATCAAAGCTGTTGATGCCGTATTCCTCAGCGTCAACAAGTCTTACCTTGTGAGGAATATCGTATGTGAGCTTCATGCCTCTTTCGATGCAGACAACGTTTCCGGTCGCAGATGCAGCAGCCTCTTTAATAGCGTCAACCAAGATCTTGGTCTTTCCTGTTCCCTTTTTTCCGGGTATAAGATTGATCATAATAAATTCTCCTGTTCCGTCCGTTGGACAATTTTATTTCAGAGCAGCTCACAGCCGCTCATGATTCCTTTTTTATCTGCCGAGCTTCTTTTCAAGCTCTGCCTTTCTATCCTCATAGCCGGGCTTGCCGAGCAAAGCAAACATATTCTTCTTGTAGCTCTCAACTCCCGGCTGGTTGAAGGGGTTCACGCCCAGCATATAGCCGGAGATCGCACAGGCCTTCTCAAAGAAATAGATCAGCTCGCCTAAATTCTCCTCGTCAAGCGCATCTACCTCAAGTATCATGTTGGGAACGCCGCCCTCTGTGTGAGCAAGCACTGTTCCCTCAAAGGCTCTCCGGTTTACGACTGACATATTCTGATTTGTCAGGAAATTCAGGCCGTCAAGGTTCTCTGCGTCGTTCTCCAGGAAGAGGTCCTTCTTGGGAGTCTTGAAATCAACAACAGTCTCGAACATTATCCTTGCGCCGTCCTGAATGAACTGACCCAGGGAGTGCAGATCGGTGGAGAATGTCACAGATGCCGGGAACAAGCCCTTGTTGTCCTTGCCCTCGCTCTCACCGAAGAGCTGCTTCCACCACTCGCTCATCATGGTAAAGCTCGGATCGTAGGTGACCAGCATCTCAACGCTCTTGCCTTTTCTGTAAAGGATATTTCTGACAGCAGCATACTTGTAGCAGTCGTTGCCGTCATCATTTGCATATTTCTCTCTCGCAGTCTGTGCGCCCTTCATAAGCTTGTCTATGTCGCAGCCGGCGCAGGCGATAGGCAGAAGCCCTACCGCAGTGAGAACAGAAAATCTTCCGCCTACATCGTCAGGTACCACAAAGGTCTCATAGCCCTCTGTGTCCGAAAGCTCTTTGAGAGTGCCCTTGGCTTTGTCGGTGGTGGCGAAGATGCGGGTCTTTGCTTCTTCCTTGCCGTATTTATCCTCAAGCAGCTTCTTGAAGATCCTGAAAGCCAGTGCAGGCTCTGTGGTGGTGCCGGACTTGGAGATGATGTTCACGCAGATATCCCTGCCCTCGCAAATAGCCAGCACCTCAGAAAGATAGGTGGGGCTGATGTTATTGCCCACGAAGTAAATGTCGGGAGTGTCCTTCTTCATGTTGTTGTAGAAGGGGCTTTTGAGCATTTCGATAGCTGCTCTTGCTCCCAGATATGAACCGCCGATGCCTATTACGATAAGCACATCTGCCTTCTGCTTGATGCGCTCGGCTGCGGCCTTGATGCGGACAAATTCCTCCTTGTCGTAATCAACAGGCAGGTCTATCCAGCCGAGAAAATCATTCCCGAGACCGTTCCTGTTCACCAGGGTATTATGCGCTGCCGTTACCGCAGGAGCTATTCCCTCAAGCTCATGCTCCGCAACGAAGGGCGCAATATAATTGGTATTAAGTTTTACTGCCACAATGATTCATTTCCTTTCCATAATTAACTACTATAGATTATACTATATTTCCGAGCAATTTTCAAGCGATTTAATTATCTCGAAACACTTTTGTACATTTATTACAATTTTCAAATTAAATATTCAGCAGATTAAACAAAATTCGTTTAAATGCAAACCCGTAATCCACCTCAGCAACTTCTTCACTAACACATATCTCCGCCGAGATCAGGCACCTGCCCTCTGACGTGAATTCTATCACGCCTACCCTGTCTCCTACCACCACAGGGGCCGAGATGCTCTCCGGGCGCTCATAGCTGCACTCTATACTGCGATAGCTGCCTTTTGTGATGATGACAGGCCGCAAAGCCGGAGCATCAAGGCCGCACGTCTCCCTGACCCCGTGTGCCACCCTTATGTCCGCTAAAGCCTCCTCAGGCACCTCCGGGTAGTATATTTCATAATGAGATACCGCACTGTCAAGCAGATCACTTGAAAGCTCCAGCAGAGCTTCCTCATCAACGGCACCAAGCACCACTGCACACACCGTCATATCCGCCCGGTCAGCGCACACCGCAGCACACTCCCCTGAGCCCTCTGTCATACCCACCTTGAACCCTCTGGTACCCTTATAGCTCCGCATCAGACGGTTGCGGCTGACGAGCTCTGCCCTGCCGCCCCGGACGGTATCGAGCCAGGTAGTGAAATATGGCGTAAAGTCAGTAAGCTTTGCAAGCTCACAGCACAGCCTGCAAAGGTCCGATGCCGAAGCGACAGTCGAGGCGTCAAGGCCGGTGCAGTCAGAGAAATGAGTGTTTACCATGCCAAGCTCTTTTGCTTTACAGTTTGCCGCTTCAGCATAAGCCTCCACACTGCCAAAGAGCTTCTCCGCAAGGCAGACACAGGCATCGTTGGCATTGCCTATGGATATAGCCTTCATCAGCTCGCAGACGGTTATCTTCTCCCCGATGCCCAGCCAGATCTGCGAGCCCTGCTGAGAGTTGGCAAGATGAGAGCATACCGCAAGATCGTCCTCCGAAAGCTCCCCGGACTGTATCTTCTCTGCCGCAAGATAAAACACCATAAGCTTGGCAAGATGGCCTATCGGCAAGGGCGTTTCCTCACTGTATCCGGCAAGCAGTGTTCCGGTGGAGCACTCATATACCGCCCCGGCCCTGCACCCCTCAAAGCTGAACTTCATCTCCTCCGGCGCCGCAGACACCGATACTGCCCCGTCAGCAGAAGCTCTAAGCCCCGGCATCACTGCCAGCATGATAACAAGCATGAATAATAATATAGTATGTCCTTTCAATATAAAGCCTCCAAGTCTTTTTTTAAGCATATTCAGAATGAAGGCTGTATATTCCGAAGGAACACCTTTACTATCCACCGTTCACAAAGCAGAAGCGTCAATACAAAAAGCGCCCCCGCCGGTGCCCGGCAGGGGTGCCAGAACTATTAAGCTGTGACTTGCACACAAGCCGGAGCGTTCCCGCTTACTTTACGATGAACTTCTCAATATCAGCGAAGAACTTGTCAGCGTTATCAGTGTGAGCAGTCAGGTCAATGGGATTGGAAAGGTCAAGACTGAAAATACCCATAATGGACTTGGCATCTACAGCATATCTGCCGGAAGCCAGGTCAACATCATAATCGCACTTTGAAACAATATTTACAAATTCCTTAACGTCTGCAATCGCACCTAACATGATCTTTGTCTTTTTCATAGCTTGTTTCCTCCTTTAGAAACTTATATTTTTTCTCTTTCATACTTTCCCGAAAGCGGTGGGAGCATTGCTTGGAACGGGCTTTTGTCCGCCCCTCGCTGCTGCTCTTGCCCCTCTCTTGATTTCAATTATATCCAAACTTTCAAAAATGTCAAGAGATATTTGCAAAAAAAAATAAAATATAGTATAATAGTCAATAGCAACTAAAAGTGCAGTTGAGTTTTGTGAAAGCTGCACAAAGAATTCGTTCATATTTTGTGCATAACTAATATATTACTATTTTGGGGTGTGATTTTTGATATGAAAGTTTTTTACCATACCTTCGGCTGCAAGGTCAATCAGTATGAAACTGAAAATATCCGTGAGAGCATGGAAGCCCTCGGGCATACCACCGTCAGAGACTATCATGAGGCTGACGCTGTCATCATCAACAGCTGCACTGTGACCTCAGAGGCAGATAAAAAATGCCGCCAGTATATCCACCGTGTCCGTCAGGAATGCCCGGGGGCTGTCCTCGTATGTGCAGGGTGCATGGTGCAGGCACACAAGGATATTGAGCAGAAGCTCCCGGAGTGCGATATTATCGCCGGCGCACATAACAAGACCCGTATCCCGG
>CADBTF010000071.1 GCA_902797485.1 uncultured Ruminococcus sp.
ACAATCTTTCATGGGGAGCAATGGCTGAGGCCTCTGCGGAGGTGTCGTCTAAACTGCGGGCCAAAATGGTTGAAAACGTGATCGGCAGGTTCAAGGACCTTTCTGCCTCCCACAAGGATATCGTCAACACCTTCAAGTTTACAAAGAGCGAGCTTACAGAGATAGCAGCAGACCCGGAGAGCTCCGATTCTGTGAAGGAGGCTGCGGAGTGCATTGAGCACAGGCTCCAGACCAAAGAGGCGCAGGTGAACGAAAGGGTCGAGAGCATAGGGCAGAGGTTTGCTAACTTTATTGTAAACACCGTAAATACCGACAAAAGCATTTATCGGGCGATCGAAGCGAGCAAGACTGAGTTCTATGAAAAGTTCCCCTGGCTGGAATATCACCCGCCAAAGAAAAAGAGCCTGCTGTCAAGGATATTCAGCGCAGTAGGCAATTTCTTCAAGTCCGTCGGAAAAGCGATCGCTGATTTCTTCAAGCACCCTTGGGAGACAATAAAGAAGGCTTGGAAATCAATAGTTGATTTCTTCAAAAAGCATTACAAGACGATAATCAAGATAGTAGTAGGCGGCCTGCTGATAGCGGGGCTGTTTGTACTGTCTGTTGTTACCGGAGGAGCGGCGGCGCCGATATTTGCTGCGGCTGCCCAAGCCGCACTTGCAGCAGCCCTCACGAGCACAGCAGCAACGGTCGTGACGGGCATAGCACAGGGTAAATCCTTTGAGGAAATATTTGATGCTGCGGGCAGCGCTTTTCTTACAGGCGCTGTAACAGGAGCTCTTGCAGGAGCAGCAGGCTCGGCAGTAAGCGCTGTAGCCGGAGCTACAGGTTCTGCGATACTGGGCAAGGGTGCGGAGATACTTGCAGAGGGAGCAGCCAAGTTCCTGGGCGAGATGATAATTCAGGGTGTTGATTACCTTGAAAAGAACGGAACTCTCAGCGGCTTCTTCTCTGACTTTTTTGAAAATACCGGCCTTGAGATACTCGGCTGTTTGGCGGGTGACGCTCTGGACCTGGCGGGAGAATTTATAATGGGCCAGCTGGGAGACCTCTACAATGCGGCCATTGATTACCTGAGCAACACCTCCCTCGGGCAGACAGTTACCAAGCTGTTTGATAACATCAGGGAGTCAACAGCTTGGCTGTTCGGTGATGACGGCATAATGGGCTTTCTTGGTATCGACAGTCTCAGTGACATTGGCATTAGCAGCATAAGTGACGTTGTTGAGATCATCAAGGACCCCTCTAAGTTTGCAGAGACTCTTGGAGCGACAGTTCTCGGCAACATCTTGGGCTCTGACACCTTTAAGGGCTGGCTCGATGCCGGCCTGACCAGCCTTGCAGAGGCTATCGGCCTGACAGAGCTCTTCGACAATCTCAGCATTCAGGATATTGCAGAGGCTATCGGCCTTGACTATGAGCAGCTTAAAAGCATCGGCGCTGCTCTGGGGATCGAGGGAGTTGACCTTCAGAAGCTGGGCGAGGCTCTCGGCTTAGGAGAAGCAGACCTCTCGAAGCTGGGCGAGGCGATCGTTCAGGGAGATATCAGCAAGGTAGCAGAGGCACTGGGCATCGGCACGCCTGATCTCAGCAAGATAGGCGAGGCCCTCGGCATCGACCTGGGCGAGCTTGGTGATCTGGCAGCTGCGATAGCAGACGGCGACATTGAGAAGATAGGCCAGCTGATAGGCGTACACAGTGCAGATATTGTCAAGCTTGGCGAGGCCATGGGTATTGACATGGGCGGTGTGACAGAACTTGTAAGCGCCATTGCCAGCGGGGATATTTCCAAGATCGCTAATGCAGTCGGCATAAATGCTGATCTGGCACAGTTAGGCGAGATGCTGGGAGTTGACACCGGCGACATCAGCAAGCTTGTTGCTGCTATCCAGACCGGAGACCTCGAGGAGATCGCAAATATTATCGGCATAGATGCAGACCTGACTAAGCTGGGTGAAATGCTGGGAGTTGATATCGGCGACGCTAAGCAGGTCATAGACGCCATTACCAGCGGAGATATTTCTAAGATAGCAGATCTGATAGGAGTGGACGCAAGCCTTGAAAAGATCTGCGAGGCTCTCGGTGTAGATGCAGATGATATTCAGAAGATTGGTAACGCCATTGCCAGCGGAGATATTTCTCAGATCGCAGGCGCTCTCGGACTTGAAGTGCCTGACGTCAGCAAGCTGGGCGAAATGCTTGGAGTTGATACCGGCGAGCTTGGCAAGCTGGCAGAGGCTGTAGCCAGCGGTGACATAAGCAAGATAGCATCAGCTATGGGATTGGAGACCCCGGATATTTCAAAGATAGGCGAAATGCTTGGTGTGGACACCGGAGACCTCGGCAAGCTGGCAGATGCTATAGCCAGCGGTGACATAAGCAAGATAGCTTCGGCTATAGGAATGGACGTTCCGGATATTTCAAAGATAGGCGAAATGCTGGGCGTGGATACCGGCGAACTGGGGCAGCTTGCCGGTGCGATCGCCAGCGGCGATATAAGCAAGCTTGGAGGCCTGCTGGGAATAGATGCGCCTGACATAGGCAAGATAGGTGAGATGCTGGGAGTTGACACGGGAGATCTCAGCAAGCTTGCCGGCGCCATTGCCGGCGGAGACCTTTCAAAGCTCGGCACTCTTATGGGCATCGAGATGCCCGGCATATCGGCGCTTTCCGACCTGGCAGATTCTATGGGGCTGCCTGACCTTTCGGGCATTACAGGGCTGCCGGATCTGATGAGTGAGCTTGGAGGCAATGCGGCAGGCATACTCGGAGGCACCATGAATTCAGTTATCGACACCTCTAAGGAGGCCTTCAACAGCCTGTGCAGCAGCGATTTCGCCAATGCCTTCAGCGGGCAGATAAGCACGGTATTTGATATTAACGGCGCTCTTAATGAGCTGTTCGGCTCCTTTGGGAGCTCCCTGCAGGGAGTGGGCGAGGGGCTTTCCGGGCTGAGCTTTGGAATGTTTTGACAGATAAACATAAATTTTTCGATATGAGGTGAGTGGATTGGATATTGAGACCTACAAGGAAGCAGTCGCAAACGCTGACATAGCCTTCTCAAACGAGAACTATGAGGGAGCTGCCAAGTGGTATGACAAGGCGCTTGTGTCAGCTCCGAAGGATATATATGCTCTTTCTCGTGCAGGAGCAGCTTTGGTGGCATCAGGAAGGTTTAAGGAGGCTTATCCCTATTTTCAAAAGGCCATAGATGCTGACCCTCAGAACGGCGACAGCCTCTTTAACATGGCAAACGCCTATTTCTTTGAGGGAAATGTCAGCAAGGCTATGGAGTATTATACCCTTGCCTCGGTGAAGCCCTGTTCGGAGGACGTCAAGGCGAGAATATTCTATCAGCTGGCGCTGATGTGTACCATCAAGCAGGACTATAAGGCGGCCCTTATCAATTACCAGAAATATGAGGACTTTGACAAGACCGGCGCTGCTTCTCTTGATGTGGATATAGTCACCGAAAAGCTGCAGCTGTATGCAAGGCTCGACGATTACGAGAACGCCAAGAAATGCGCTGTTAAGTGGATAGCTCTTGCACCCTCCGAGCTGAGAGCGTATATTGCGTATTTTGACCTTATCATGGCAAATCAGGAATACAAAGAAGCTGAGGCCGCTCTGGACGATGCAATGAAATATGCGGTGACTGATGAGGGCGGGAAATTTGCAGTAGATGTCAGCCGGGCTAATTTCTACTCAATGGCTGCCGGCAGCGAGGCTGATAAAAACGGAGATTTCAACGATAAGGCCTATGACCTTTTAAGCGAGCTGATAGTCAGCCCCCTTGGGAACACCCAGCAGAAAAACGAGCTGGTGCTGTCACTGGCGGAGCTCTGCATCAAGCTCAATAAGGCAGATGAAGCCATTGACCTGCTGAAAATGCTTTCGGAGAAGCCGGAGACATCTGCGGCGGAGATCGCCGTATCTCAGGAGCCTGCTGCTCCCGACCCTGACGAGATCGACGCTATGCGAGAGCGGGATATGCAGAGAATGGACGCACTTGTTGCAGAGGGGCTGATAGATGAGTCTGTCGGGGAACTGACGACTGTTACCTATGATGAGAACGGCAACCCTGTAAGGCATTACCCGGAGGGCACCTTTGACGGTATTCCCGATGGGGTTGACCCTGTCAAGTTCGGGCTGCCCACTCCTGAAAAGCTGGCAGAGCTGGAAAAGGAAGCCGCTGCCGAGAATTCTGCGGAGTTCAATGCGAGAGTAAACTTTATGCTGCTTTCATGCTATTCTGCTAAGAACGATTTTGAGAAGGTGCTGGAATATGCGGCAGCCGTCAAGAACGGCGCCAGAGACAGCTACTATACTTATTTTGGCCGTTATGCCGAGGCCTTTGCAACGCTGCAGCTTGCCAAGGAGGGAAAGCGCTTTACCTTGGAGGAGGCCAGAAAGAAATATGACTGGGAACTGGCATTTTTCCGTACAGCAACTATGAAGCGTGACGGCAGCTCAAATTACGCCCTGCTTTTCAGAGCGAGAATGTATGCCGAGCTTGGCCTGTATGACAAGTCAGCGGAGCTCTCCGAGCTGCTGGATACAAATGACAAGGCAGCTGTGGCACAGTATATTGAGGAGTGCCGCAAGGACGCAGAAAACGGCTGACAGCAGGAGGTGTTGCCTAATGGCAGATATTTCAAACATAGAAGCACTGAATAACCTTAAAAAGAACATAGTGATAGACGATGAGGTTTTCAGCAGAAACGCAGAGCAGCTCCAGGAGCTGATAAATGATGTCAAGACCCTTGTGACCAATGTGAATGATATGCTGCTGCAGCTGAGCATAGGCTATAACACTCCCGCAGGGCGGAAGCTTCTCAACTCCTGCAAGATGCACATAATCGTTCCGCTGGTGGAGCAGGAGCTGGTCATCAGTCAGGTCATGAAGAATCTGGAGATCGCCAAAAACGGCTATCAAAGTGTTTTTGAGGAATATAAGCAGCTGTCTGACTATATGGCTGAATAACATAAACAAGCCCGGCAGGGCAGGAATATGAGTTTAAATTGAAAGGAGTATCCGATCATGGCATCAATACTTACAAGCGCAATAATCGTAAATGCGAAGGCCAGTGTTACAAATTATCAGAACACTGTGCAGGGGCTCTATGACGAGCTCAGCTCCCTTATTTCGCAGCTTACTGCTGCAAATTTCATGGGAGACGCCGCAGACGGCTTCAATGAGTTTTTCAAGACCAAGGCAACTCCGGCACTGGTCGATAATCTTATAGCGCCGGAGCATTCGCTGGCGGCAGGCATCAGCAGTATGCTGGAGGGCATAAAGGCTCAGCTGCTTGACACTGTTGACCCGCAGCTGGGCGACATCAACAGAGACCCTACCAAGACGCAGTGAGTGCAAGAGATATAAGTAAAGGAGTAGAAAGCTATGGCTGATATAGTTTACAGATTTGACGAGATGAGAAATGCTGCTTCTAAGATCGAGGATATAGCAGGCAGATACAAGACCGCCGCTGCGACCTTCCAGAGAGAGTTCGCTGAGGCTACCTCCGGCTGGGAGGGTGCCAGCAAGGATAAGCTGACCGCATTTATCACCGGCCCGGTCAATGACTATATGGATACTACCGTTCCCTCTATCGTTACGGCTCTGGCAGCGCTGCTGAATGCCGATGCAGAGCAGATGGAGAAGGCAGACCAGACGATCGCAGACAACATACCGGAGAGCTTAGTTTAGTATAAACAGGCCAATGCTTTATAAGGTGAGGTGCTTATGGAAGACAATAAAAATATGCTTTCTGAAACTAACATCGAAAAAGCTAAGGCTCTGTTTGAATATGAAATGACTGCTGTGCTGCTTGCTGCCGCTGAGGAAAAGAAGGCGGAGCAGAGGCTTTTAGACAAGTATTATGAAATGGAGATCGAAAAGCCGGAGGTCGTTTTTGAGGCTCCTGAGTTTGAGCCTGAAAGCATTGAAGCGGCACTGCCTGAGAGCATAGCCGCTGCGCCGGAGACGGAGCTCCCGGCGGTGACAGTCAGGGTCAGCGGTCTGCCGGAGATAGGCGAGGCAAGGAGCTTTTCTGCCCCTGAGCTCAAAGCGGGCTCAGGCCTGCGGGAGGAGCTTGGCGCTTTCCTGCCGGCGGAGGCAGTCAGTGGAAGACATATCTCCGCTTATGAGGCAGCAGCACCGGAAGATCTTCGTGAGGCTGTGGGAGAGCTGCTCCCGAAGGAAGCTTCTGCCGAGGGCATTTCTGTCAGGGGGCTGAACACAGAGGGAGCAGCAGAGCCGGTACACGTTGAGCTTGGCATTGATAAACTGCCGGCTGAGATAAAGCCTTTTGTTTACGAGCCTGCCGGGGCGGCTGTATCAGCACCGGAGCTGGAGCTTGAGCTTGTAAAGCCCAGAGAGCTTGGCTTGAGCGCAGAGACTCCGAAGGCAGTACCCGGCATAGAGCTGCCGGATATTCCAGCTGTGGGCATAGCTGTTGAGATCTCTCCGGCTGCTCCGAAGGTCAGGGTCAGCTGCCCGGAGACCGGACCTGCCGGGGTCAGCTTTGAGAAGCCTGCGGCAGAGGTCAGGGCGGAAGAAGTTGAGCTGCCGGCGGCGGGAGTTATAAGCTTGCCTGAGATCGGCGCCCTGCCAAAGCCGGAGGTATCTCTGGCAGGGGATATTCACGGGGCAGGAGAGGTCAGGTTCGAGCTGCCAAGGGCTGAGGTGAAGGTCTCGGTGGATTACCGGCCTGCGGTGCCGGTGAGCTTTGAACCGGCGGAGACCGATACCGCCCGACCGGCAGCGCCGGAATATCCTGAGATACCGGATAAGCCGGATATAGCTTCGGCTGCAGAGGAGATACTTGAAGCAGTCAGAGCTGAGCTTTGAATCATAAGATGCAGCGGAGGGTCTATGGCCCTGCCGCTGCTGCGGTGTTTTTATGACAGGCTGCGGGCAATGCAGCCGACACAGATAAGGGTGAGAATATGGAAAATAATAAGCTGCTGATAGGTGTTCAGTTCGTAGACCCGGCAGACAATAAGAGCTTGGTCTTTGAGCTGATGGTGCTCAGAGATCTGACACTCAGGCAATTGCTTGACGGCATCAAGTACGGCCTTGCCAAAAAGGGTGAGGACGGGTTTTACTCTGCGTGCAGAAGCATATATGAAGATTGCGTCTCTTTCAGGGACGGGTCCGGGCTGTACGGGAAGATCACCCTTACAGCCTATAATGATTCTATCAGCAGCGATAAAAGCGACCGGGGAAGGTTCCCCATAACAGAGGCTGATATGAGCCGAACCCTTGTGGATATCGGCTTCATATCCTCCACAAGGCTGGTTTTCGACCCCGCCTGCGGCTACCGCTCATACGAGATAAACACCAAGGATATTATCCCGGCCTTCAACCCCGCAGAACAGAAGGAGCAGGGGATAAGCTTCCCGGATTACAACATCAGCACCCGCCAGCTCTATCGCTTTGACGATACGCCGGTGTCTATAATCGCCCCCTCTGACCCGCCCCAGAAGCCGGAGCAGAATCTTTTCTTCATGCTGCTGCCCACGGTCATCATGGTGACGGTGACTATCCTTGCAAGGACCCTCACCGGCAGCTCCAATTTTACTGCTGTGCTTATCAGCGCACTGATGAGTGTGGTCACACTGGTGACCTCTGTTATCAACTTTTTCAGGGTGAGGAAGAAATATAAGAAGTCTCTGGGAGAATGGCGGGGCAACTATGAGAAATATATCAACAAGGTGATCTCAGGGATAATCGAGCGCCAGCAGAGGGACACAGAAAAGCTGGCAGAGCTTTACCCGGACGTAAACGAGCTCTTTGACGACAAAAACCCTTATAGGAGCGTTTACGGCGTCAGCGGCAATATTTTCAGCCGGGCTCCGGAGGATCTGGATTTTCTCACCGTAAGGCTGGGAATCTCGGATATGGTGAAAAACTGCTTTGATATACAGGGCTCCAAGCAGGAGAGAGTTTTCTCATCAACTTCATTCAGGGTGAAGTTTGACAAAGTGAGTGTTCTTATGGCTGATGACCCGGATTACGGCAGCAACGAGGACGAGACATATTATCTTGCCAACCTGCCCCATTACATCGCAGAGCACTATAAGTATATGAAGCTGGCGCCGATGCTCTTTTCCTTTAAGAACAGCGGCTCGCTGGGTATAGTTGCGCCCAACAGCGTTTTCTCCGAGCGGCTGATCCAGAGAATGGTCTTTGACCTTTGCTTCTACCAGTCTCCGGACGACCTGCAGTTTATCGTGCTCTTCGACCCGACTGACGACAGGGATAAGATCGAGAGCGCAGTTGCTAATTTCAAGTTCCTGCCCCATTTCAGAGACCTGTTTCCGGACCGCTCTCAGTTCGTCTTTGACAGCGCCAATGCCAATATGGTGTTCAGCGCTATGCTCAATATCATGAATGAAAGAGCAGCCGCTCTTGCCGGGGAAGGTCAGGAGATACGCTTCCCTCATATAGTGTTTATCGTTTATCATGAGTATGACATCAAGGAGCACGCCTTTGCACAGTTCCTGCCAAGGCCCCCTGCGGAGGGCAAGCCCTATGTGAATGATCTGGGGATAAGCTTTATTTTCCCGAAGCAGTATAAGGAGCACCTGCCAGCCTACTGCGACCATGTTATCACCTTCACAGGTGACCACACCGCTGAGATCGTTCCCCACGAGGACGAGCGGCTCAGCAAGGAGTTCAGCTTCAATGTTACTCCTGAGTGGCAGGCTAAGCTATACAACACCTCAAAGATACTTTCTTCGCTGTGCTATTCCAAAATTTCCCAGAACGGCAAGGTACCCTCTGCGGTCAGCCTGTTTGAGCTTTACGGCTTTACCAAGAACAGCATTGATGTTTCTGCCTTCTGGGACAGCGGCAGCCGCAAGAATGTTATCGAGACACTTTCGGTGCCTATCGGAAAAACTGAAAGCGGCATGACCTTCCTTGATCTGCATGAGGACGCCGACGGCCCGCATATGCTGGTGGCCGGGACCACGGGCTCCGGCAAATCGGAAACTATCATCACCTACCTGCTGGGGCTGTGTATGTATTTCCGCCCTGACGAGGTCAACCTGATGCTGGTGGATATGAAGGGCGGCGGGTTTATCAAGCGTATCGGCACACTGCCTCATGTGGTGGGCTCTGTCACAGACGTGGACGGCGACGAGAACGGCACCGGCGCAGAATATATGCTGGGCCGCTTTCTGGACGCTCTGCGCTCTGAGATCAAGCGCCGGAAGATACTCTTTAACTCCATGCACGTTGACAGCATCAATCAGTATATCTCTGCCTGTCGGAATATAGAGTCTCATATCAAGAAGATAAACAACCGGCTGCGTGGCGAGGACAAGGAGCCTCTGACAGAGGCGGAGGAGCAGCAGATCAGAGCTCAGGCAAAGAACGACCCGCTGGCGCATCTGGTGCTGGTGGTGGACGAGTTTACGGAGCTGAAGCGCTTCTCCACCGAAAGCAATAATGTTGACTTTATCGGAGAGATCACAACTATCGCCAGAGTGGGCCGGAGCCTTGGCTTCCATATCATACTTATCTCGCAGAATATCGAGGGTGCTATCACTGATGATATTCGTGTCAACTCCCGCTCAAGGCTTTGCCTGAAGGTCGCCACAAGGCAGGCCTCCAAGGAGATGCTCGGCAATGACCTTGCAGCAAGCCCTTCAATGCCGGGGCACGGCAGAGCTTACCTGCTGGTAGGCACCGGCTCTAAGTTTGAGTATTTCCAGTCCGGCTATGCGGGAGCAGTTGCGGAGGAAAACTTTGAGCTCCCCACTGAGATGATAGAGGCCTCAAAGACCGGCAGCTATACTAAGTTTTACCGCTCCGAAAAGGATAATACCGACGCTATCCGCCGCAAGAAGGAACTGGAGGCACAGGGCAGGCTGGAGACCCAGCTGAATGCCGTTGTCGGGGCGATCAAGACCTATTACAACAGAAACAAGTCACGCTACCCGAAGGTGCATATCATCTTTGAGAAGCCGCTGCCCGGCAGGATAGTATTTGAAAACGGCAGCATCTATGAGGAGCGGGACGGAAGATTTGAGCTTATGAGGGAGGCGGCAGAATGAGAGAGCTGGCAATAGGGCTGTATGACGACCTTGACGACCAGACACAGCCTGTGCTGACAGTCTGCCCGGAAAGGGAGAATATTTTTCTTATCGGCGGGCATTCCAGCGGCAAGACCACCTTTATCAAGACTCTGCTGGTGCGGCTGCACGAAAGCCTTGACACTGACAGAGAGCAGGATATCTTCATTCTTGACCTTGGCGGCAGCCTTGGCAGATACCGGGAGCTGAATACCGTTGCTGCCTGCTTTGACAGCTCCAACGAGGAAAATGTCAGGCGGGTGTTCAGGACTGTTGAGAGCAAGCTGGAAAAAAACACCAAGATACTGAACTCAAGGCAGTTTTCGGAGGCTTGGAACAGCGATGACCCGGTCAAGCCGGCACAGCTGATGCTTATTATCGACAACCTGAATTCATTTTTGGCAGACGAGCGCTTTGAGCCCTACCATGAGCTGCTGACAAAGTTCTGCCGGGACGGTCTTTCAAAGGGCCTTTCGGTGATCGTCACAGCCTCTGATCTCAGCGGAGGTGTGGGAAGGCTTCTGGGCCATTTCACCAGACGCTTTGCTTTGGAGGGTTCCTCGGATAAGTACCTTGATGTTTTTGGTATGCGCATAAGCGAGCCCATGCACTGCCCCGGCAGAGGGATCACCGTCATAAACGGCAAGGCAAGGGAACTGCAGATATTCCTGCCCTTTATGAATGAGGGTCAGGACCTGCCCATGTTCAAGGAGGCCCTTAAAGAGATCACCGTTCCCACCGAGAAGCTCACTGCCTTTGACGGCGACCTGACAGAGGCGAATTTCTTTGAACACCTCTCGGGGGATTATGACGGTGACACCGGTGACCGCCCTGTGGTGGGGCTTGACTACTACGACCATTTTCCTGTAACAGTCGATCTCCATGAGGCACATTCGATCGCTGTCTACGGTAAAAAGCATTTTGGCAAGACCAACCTGCTGAAGCTGTTGATAAGCTTTATCCGCAGGAACCACCCGGACTACAGGATAGTGTTCTTTGATGACGGCAGAAAGCAGCTGCTTGACCTTTACCGTGAGGCGCCGGAGGGCTGCTTCTATATAACCTCTGTTGATGAGATGTATAGCTTTCTGGACGATCACGGCTATGCGGCAAAGCTTGAAAGAGGAGTTATAAACAAGAGCTTTACTGAGAGGGATAACCCTCCGACTGTGTTCGTGCTGCAGAACAAGATGCTGTTCCAGACGGTGGGCTCACAGCTTTTGAAGAATGTGTTCCCCCGAATGACAGCGGCAGCGGAGGAGAAAAAATACTGGTTCATCTACTCAGATGTGAGAAGGATAAGCAATAACGACAGAGACACCGAGTCCTCGCTGAACAACAGCATTTCTGTGGCCTTCCTGCTGGACAATATAGCGGAGTTCGTTTCCGACAGAGGCAGCAGGTCGGTCTTCGGAGAAATGGACCCGAAGGAGCTCAGAAACGAGTTTGCCCGCTGCGAGGTGGGTGACGGCTACTACTACGACATAGAATCCGATGAGCTTAAAAAGATGAAATTTATCAAGGCGTAAGGAGGCAGAGCTATGGCTGACAACAATGAATATGTTTGCATTGACACAAAGGTGATAAGAGAGTGCCAGCAAAGGAGGCAGGGCTTTATCAACAAATACGATGCCATCAGCGTCCGCTACGACTGGATCATCAGAGACCTCTCCGAAAACTGGAAGGGCGAAAGCGCAGATCTTTTTTTGAAGGACGCTGAAGTCATCAGGAAAAACATAACAGGCATAGCGGATATGCTGGCATATCTGTGCAACACCCTTGATGATGTTCTGAAAGTGATCTGCCAGACAGACGCTGCCCTTGGAGACGTGAACCGCAACCCCACTCAGGAGTAAGCCATGAGGATAGACCACAGCATATTCAGCGATAAGGGCGGCCGGCAGGTCAACGAGGACAGAGCAGATGCTGTCTGCATAGGCAGCAGAAGCCTGTTTATCCTCTGCGACGGCCTTGGGGGGCACGGCAGCGGCAGCGTCGCCGCAGAGACCGTCACCGGCTGCCTGAAGGACTATTTCAAAAGCTGCCCCGGCATAGATGCCTTTGCCGCTGATGCTCTTGTGAGAGCACAGTCTGCCCTGAAAAAGACCCAGCAGTCCGACGGAAGGCTCAGGGAGATGCGCACCACCGCAGTGCTGCTCTGCATAGAGGGCAGCAGAGGCATAGTCCTGCATATCGGGGACTCAAGGCTCTACCGTTTCAGGAACGGCAGAGTGCTCTCCCGCACAAGAGACCACAGCCTGCCCCAGGCACTCTGTCTGGCAGGGGAGATCACCGAGCCGGAGATACGCACTCACCCCGATAGAAATAAGCTGCTGCGAGCCCTTGGCGACGAGGCAGATGAGGTGAGATCTGAAAGATCGGATATTGAGATCATGCCCGGAGACAGCTTCCTGCTGTGCTCCGACGGGCTATGGGAGCCTGTCACCGAAGGGGAAATGGAGCGGCTGCTTTCGGAGACCGGCAAGCCTAAAAAGTGGCTCTCACAGCTGGCTAAGCTGGCGGAGAAAAACAGCAGGGGCAGGAATATGGATAACTACACTGCTATTGCAGTAACAGTCAGGGAGTGATAAAAATGCTCTGCGAGATCAGAAGCTATATCGGCACCCGAAGCTGCCAGGAGGATTCAGCCAAAAGCTGCGAGACTGAAAACGGCCTTTTCTGCGCCGTCTGTGACGGCATTGGCAGCCGAAAGGACGGCGGCGCTTCATCAAGGCTTGCCGCAGACAGGTTTGCGGAGCTTTACAGCGCCGGCTTCCGGGGGAGCTTCCCGGCATTTATAACTGCTGCCGCCGAAAAGATAGACCGGGAGGTCTATGAAAGCTTCGGCAGCGGCTGCGGGACCACTGCGGTAGTGGCCTGCCTGCACGATAGGGAGCTTTGGTGGCTTTCTGTTGGGGACAGCAGGCTCTACATTCTTCGCAGCGGGAGGCTAAAGCAGATAACCACCGACCATGATTATTCCTATGTGCTGGAGCTCCGGCTCAGAAAGGGAATAATAGACAGGGAGACTTATGAGGCCGAAAAGCATAAGGGCGGAAGGCTCGCAAGCTTTATCGGCATGGGCGGCATTGATATTGCAGATGTCAGTATGAAGCCCTTGATGCTTGAACCGGGAGACAGGCTGCTGCTTACCACCGACGGGCTTTACAAGTCTGTCGGTGATGACAGGATAGCCGCTTTGATGAACGAACATAACGACCCTGCTGCCGCTGCTGACAGCCTTATGGCTGCCGTAAAGAGCTGCAGCGGGCCGATAGATAATACGACCTTTGCGGTCATATATGACTGATAAAATCATATGTCAGATTCTGGAGGAATAAAAATGAAACTAAAGCGTTGCCCGAATATGCACTACTATGACGAGGATAAATATGCCAGGTGCCCGCACTGCGGCGCAGGAACAGCCAAGCCTGAGGAGCTTGCTCCGGCGCCTGCTCCAAGGCCGGCACCCATTCCTGCACCTGCACCGGAGCCGGCACAGAGCGAGACCTGGAGATGCTCCTGCGGGAATGTCAACAGCGGAAAATTCTGCGTGGAGTGCGGCCAGCCAAAGCCTTCCGCAGAAGCAGCACCTGAGCCCCCGAAGCCTGCAGCGGCCAATGCTGATGAATGGACCTGCGGCTGCGGAAACCTGAACAAGGGAAATTTCTGCTTCCGCTGCGGAGCCCGCAGACCGGCGGCAGAGCCTGAGCCGGTCAAGCAGGAGGAGCCGATACAGGAGCTCCGGCCGGAAAGCATACCCGCTCCTGAGCCGGAGCCTGAAAATGACAAATCTCTGACATCGGTCATCAACGAGGTTAGCTTCACCGGGAATATCCAGGAGGTTAAGGAAAAGGCTGCTGACAATGATGACGAGGGCGTTACACAGATAATCTTCGACGAGCTGGCAGACGAGCTTGTGCTGGGCTGGCTGGTGGCGGCCAATACCGAGATCAAGGGCAAGGTATTCACCGTGACAGACACCAATGTCACTATAGGCCGCTCTGACCCGGAGCACCCTGTCAGCATTGACCTGCACGGAGACAGAGCGATCTCCAGAGGGGCTCAGGCAGTCATGATATATGACCCGCTCAACAAGAAATTCTTTATCCAGAGTGCCGGCGGAAAGACCCCGGTATATGTGAACAGGCAGATGCTGCTGGCGCCGTCAGAGCTTTCAGCCTATGACAAAATACTGCTGGGAGCCACCGAGCTGGTGTTCGTGCCCCTTTGCAATGAAAAATTCTCATGGTGAACCTTGCGCCGAAAAGTAAAGAGGAGAAATAATGAGCTACTGTCCTTACTGTATGAATGAGTTTCCCGAGGGCGAGACTGTCTGCCCCGCCTGCGGGAAGGATACCAAAGAATATTCCTCCCCCTCCCATACCCTTGCCAGGGGAGCAATGCTCAACCATAGGTTCATGGTGGGCGGAGTGCTGGGAGAGGGCGGCTTCGGAATAACCTATATAGGGCTTGATACCCTGCTGCAGGTGCGGGTGGCTGTCAAGGAGTTTTACCCCGCAGGAATGGTGAACCGAAACAACACTGTTTCAAACGATGTGCAGAGCATAAGTGCGGAATCCGCCAGAGAGCTCTTTTCAAAGAGCCGGGAGCATTTTCTGCATGAGGCCCGGACCCTTGCCAAGTTTACGAACGAGCCGGGCATTGTGGCGGTAAGGGATTTCTTTGAGGAAAACCATACCGTCTATATCGTTATGGAATATTTAGACGGCATCACTCTGAAAAGCTACCTGAAGCAGGTGGGGACTATTTCCTGCTATAACACCTTATGCCTGCTGATGCCGGTGTTCCATTCGCTGAAAAAGATACATGAGAAAAATCTTATCCACCGGGATATAAGCCCCGATAATATCATGCTGGTGGGGGAGCAGGTCAAGCTGCTGGATTTCGGCGCTGCCAGAGAATTTGCCGACGAGAAAAGCCTGTCTGTAATGCTAAAGCACGGCTATGCCCCAATGGAGCAGTACCGCCGCCACGGAAAGCAGGGCGCATGGACGGATATATATGCTATCTGTGCCACGGTCTATAAGTGCATTACCGGCACTATCCCCCCGGACGCCCCGGACCGGATTTATGAGGATAATCTGAAAATGCCCTCGGAGCTGGGCTTTGAGGCATCGCCGGAATTTGAGCAGGTGCTGAGGCACGGCCTTGCTATCAAGGCGGAGGACAGGATACAGTCGATCGACCAGCTTTTGAAGGAGCTGGCTGCTGTGCCTGATCTTGACATTGATTTCAACGAGGGTGCTGTCAACACAGCGGACTCCGGCAGGAGCTGCGGTGCGGCAGAGGAGGACAAGGATGACCGCCTTTCACAGTATATTCCAAGGGGCTCTTATGACAGCGAAAGCACTGTCTATGAAAACAAGCCTGCCTATACCGGCCCTGCTGCCCCTGAACCTGATACTGCCGGTGACCGGCGGCTTTCAGAGTATATCCCGTCGTCGGCAGCAGAGCCGGAGGAGCTGCCTGCAAAGCCTGAAAAGCCCGCAGCGCCACAGCCTGAGCCTGAGAAAAAGCGCAGCAAGGCTCCCGTTATCATTGCTGCTGCGTCAGCGGCGGTGATCGCAGCAGGAGCAGCTGTATTTGCTCTTACCCGCAGCAGTGACAGCAATCCCCGGTCAGACACCTCTGCTTCTGCTGAAAGCACTGCTGCTCCCATACTCAGTTCAATAGCTGGATCAGTGACCACTACAGCAGCAGCTTCTGTGTCGGAAACCGAGAACGTTTCCTCTGCGGCTGAGACCGGATCATCAAGTCAGGCGGAGGACTCAAAAGAGGAGCCTCATATGCACATCATCTACCCGGAGCTGGGGGATAATTTCGTAGTCAATGAGGGATTTCTGACAATGAATCCCGCAGTGTTCAGCATGAAGAAGACCTCTCTCCAACTGCTGTTCGGTGCAGGCACACTCTACACTACTGATCAGCACGACCGCTGGGAGAAGGGCCAGACCGTCATGCTGGTGCCTATAGACCTTGGGGTGTATGAGGAGAATTATTTCGATTCTATTGATCTGTATTTCATGGACGATACTCTTTATCAGGTGCAGTTTGAGAACGGCAGCGAGTTTGATGAGACCGTCAGGCAGAAGGCCGCCGAGAAATACGGTGAGCCGATCTATGAAAACGGCGATGAGATCAGGTGGGCCCTGAAGGATCAGGGCTGCATATACAGGATCTATATGCAGGACTACGAGGGCGAGAAGATCTTCACTCAGGGTTATATCTGCAAGGACATGGCCTATAAAGAAAACATGGTGGAGGAAGGCTTCTTTGGTCAGAGCTGATATTTATTACAGGGCAGGTGAAAAGCAAGCATGAAATTCTGTATGAGCTGTATGGCACAGTATGAGGACGGCGCCAAAAGGTGCCCGGAGTGCGGCTTTGAGGAGGGCACTCAGCCCATTAATGCCAGGTGCATCGAGCCGGGTGTCATTCTCTCGGACAGGTATATCGTGGGTATGCCGCTGAGTATTGACAGCTGGTTTGTCAGGTACATAGGCTGGGACGCACTTTTAAACCGAAAGGTCACAGTCTATGAGTACAGCCCCACCAGATTTGCAGCAAGAAATATCGGTGATGAAGCTATAACCGTTTTAAAGAAAAATGAGTTCTACAAGTACATGGAGCGTTTTGTCAAGAAAGCGCAGAAGCTTGCCCAGCTCCATTTGCCGGACAATGTGGCAGACGTCTATGAGATCTTCGAGAAGAACAACACCACTTATGCTGTCACTCAGTACGGGGAGGGTATGCCCCTTTCAGGGTACATAGAAAAGAACGGAGCAGTCTCTCCGCAGGTGGCAGAGAAGATGTTCCTGCCCATGCTGCGCTCTATAGACAGGCTCCACGAAAGCGGCTTCGTAATAGGCGGCTTCACTCCGGAGGACCTGCTCGTTACGGAGGACGGAAGCTTGTTTTTAAACTCCTACCTTGAAAATTCACTTTTGAATATTACAGAGGACCGCACTGATATTACCGGGAAGGACAGTCAGCGCTATTACTCCTACGAGCGGCTGAGGACCACGGATTCTCCCTCGCTGATGCCGGCCTGCGATGTGTATTCTGCGGCGCTGATAATGCACAGAATGATGGGAGTCCCGCTTCCGGAGGCGGAGGCAAGAGACAAGCTTTTTGAGAAAAGCCGCAAGGACAGTTTAAGGCTTGTGAGCAGCTATCACATAAGGATAGATCAGAACAAGGAGGCCGCTTTAAGAAACGCCTCTTATGTGGACACTGCCTTTCGCACCCCTGATATGGACAGCTTTATCAAGGAGCTGTCCGGAGATAAGAGGGTGGCGATCATTTCCAAAAAGGGGCCGGTGCTCCCCCTTTGGATCAAGATACTGATACCGACTGTCTGCGCTGCGCTTATCGCAGGCGGAGCAGTGCTGTTTATTATGAAGAACAATACCCCTCCCCAGCCGGAGAGGGTGATCGTCACCAGAGAGGAGCTTTCTGCTGATCTGACGGTGGTACCCGACCTGACTGAGCTGACCGCAGAGGAAGCCGCCGACCTGCTTGCAAGGTCCGGCCTGCTGACAGAGCTTTTGGGCAAGGAGGTCAACGTGAGCGCTCAGCCGGACAGGGTGTTTTTCCAGAGTATAGCCGCCGGCACTATAGTCGGGCGCAATACAGCTGTGGGTATCAAGATAAGCGTCCGGGGTGAGCTTATTGCAGAGCCGCCTTCGGAGGAAGGCTTTGACCTGCCAGACCTCAGACTTCTGACCCAGCATGAGGCGGAGACCTGGCTCATCTCTCATGGGCTGGCGGCAGAGATCAGGCAGGAAAAGGACGAGCAGGTGGCTTCGGGGCTTGTGGCTGCCCAGCAGCCGGCAGCCGGCAGCCGGGTAGACCCCGGTGACACCGTTACCCTGACAGTAAGCCTTGGAAGACCGGCATCTGTAGTGCCGGAACTGGTGGGCGTGAGCAGCGAGGAGGCTGTTAAGGCACTGACCGATGCCGGCATAGTTCCGATGCTTGTCTATGGCAGTCAGGACAGCAAGGAGGCAGAGGGCAAGGTGCTCTCTCAAAGCGTTGACCCTATGACAGAGCTTCAAAAGGGTTCGGCGGTGATACTTACTGTCAACAGCAGCTCGGAGCTTATCAAGGTGCCCCCGCTGGTAGGGCTTTCTAAGGAGGAGGCCGCCGACCAGCTGGCAGCAGCGGGCTTTGTGCTGAGCATCTATTCCGGAGATGGCAGCCTGACAGAAGGCTATGTCAGCGCACAGTACCCGGCGGCGGGCAGCCCGGCAAAGTCGGGAGCAGAGATAACAGTAGTCCTCGCAGAGCAGCAGCCGGTCAGTGAGCTGATGATCTCCCCGCAGGAGCAGAAGCTCAGTACCGGAGAGGAATTTGTGCTGAACGTCAGCTGTGCCAACATACCGGACCTTGTGTCTGTCAACTATGAGCTTTCGGAGGAGGGCATAATAGAGCCCGTCTACATTGACAAGCAGACCCTTAGCATGACCTTCAAGGCATTGAAGCCGGGAGAGGTAACTGTCACCATAAGCTACGGTGACATACAGCGCCGCTGCCGGGTGGAGGTAAACTAAAAAATACGGCAGCACTGCACATTCAGCGGCTATGATCTGAGTGCGGTGCTGCCTTTAATTTACCTGCCGGTTAAGGCACTGTGAATAAAATTTTGATAAAAATAATTTATTAACGATATATTTTCCGGTCCCCCGTCTGATATAATGAAGCTGCAAAGAACGGAAGCTTGTGCCGAGAGCACAAAATATATTGGACGGAGGTAAAGTAAAATGAAAATCAAAAAGCTTGTTGGTCTGCTTGCAGCAGCAGTCATGGCTGCAAATGTGATCCTGCCTGTATCGGCGGTATCGACCTTCACCGACAGCAAATTCAGCACCGGCTTTGACAGCTACGACTGGGGCAAAATGGAGGCCTCTGACGGCTGGTCAAACGGCGGAATGTTTGACTGCACCTGGAGCAAAGACAATGTCTCCTTCTCCGGCGGAAAGATGAGCCTTTCAATTACCGGGAACAGCTGGCAGGGCTACAAGGGTGCAGAGTACCGCACAACTCAGGCTTTTGGCTTTGGTATGTATGATGTCAGCATGAAGCCGATCAAAAACGACGGAGTGGTAAGCTCCTTCTTCACCTACACCGGCCCCTCTGACGGCACTGTATGGGACGAGATCGACATTGAGTTCTTAGGTAAGAACACCAATCAGGTCCAGTTCAACTACTACACCCGTGGGCAGGGCAATCACGAGTATGTTTACAACCTTGGCTTTGATGCTTCACAGTCCTTCCACCAGTACGGCTTCTACTGGGACAGAAACAGCATTACCTGGTATGTTGACCAGAAGCCCGTCTACAAGGCGACCCGTGACATTCCCACAACTCCCGGCAAGATCATGATGAACGTATGGAACGGCAAGGGCGTTGACGAATGGCTCAAGCACTATAACGGCAGAGCACCCCTGACTGCTCAGTACGACTGGATCTCATACACTGCTCCGGGCACAGGCAGCAGCCAGAACACAAACACAAGCAGCAATAATAATAACTACAGCAACAGCAGTTCCGGCAGCTTCAATGCAGGCCAGAAATATGTTATCAAGTCAGTGAACAGCGGCAAAGCACTTGATGTATCAGGCCGCAGCATGGACAATGGCGGAAACATTATCCAGTATGCCTACGGCGGCGGCAACAATCAGAAATGGTATCTGGAAAAGCAGTCCAACGGTTATTATGTGATAAAGTCAGTACACAGCGGCAAGGTACTGGACGTTGCATGGGGCAGCTCGGATAACGGCGCAAATGTTCAGCAGTGCCAGTATTACGGCAACGCCTGCCAGCAGTGGGAGCTCCGCAAGGTCGGCAGCAGCTATGCGATCATCAGCCGCAACAGCGGCAAGGCTCTGGACGTCTCCGGCAGATCGACAGCCAACGGCGCAAACGTTCTCCAGTGGAGCTACTCAGGCGCTTCCAATCAGCTCTGGACGATCGAGACAGTAAACTGATGCTGTGACTGGCAGATTTTAAAAGTAAGGATAAAGGCA
>CADBTF010000072.1 GCA_902797485.1 uncultured Ruminococcus sp.
ATGCCCTTGCCGTTATCCTCGACGGAAAAGGCCTCCATCTCAACGCCTGCAGCCACAAGGCAGCTGCCCTCATATCTGGGAGTAACTCTGTAGCAGACATGATTGCCGGTGGTCCTGACGTATTCGTATACCCTGTTTTCGATACTTAGCATACCCTCCACATTCATATACCGTGTGCCGGTTATCAGGTTGCGTTCATCGGCATTTACCCCGCAGAGCTCATAGGCTATCAGGTGGCAGCGGTTGTAGAGGTAGCCGCCGTCGATAAAATCATATCTTGCGGTCTGCCAGCCGGCAGGCTTTACCATGCCTATTTCGCCCCGCTTTTCAGTGGGAAGCATACTGCTGCCGATACAGGCAAAGGCGGGCCCGCATCGCCCAAGCTCGTCCAGCTCGCTGAACACAAGGTACTCGTCGGCGGCACGTTCCTCAAGGGTGAAGCAGGGTTTGCTGCTGTTTAGAGTGACCCTTTTATCATTGCCGTATTCCGGCAGCTCAAACACATAATTCATGTAGTCTGCCAAAGGGTCGTCGTTTGGAGAAGCGGCCTCGGGAGCATACACCTCATTGCCGTTTTCTGTAGGGCTGCCGAAGAATTCGGAGAGGCTGCAGGAGGCAGCAGAAAGCGTATAAAGCATCAGCGCAGCTGTGCAGATCAGCAGCTTATATGGCTTTTTCATTTGCGGCTCCTTTGTCAGTTGGAGGGATCGTCCTTTAAGAGATGAGCATATTCCGGCTTGATGTGATAGATCTGCACTGCCTCTGTGATGACAGAAAATTTGTAGATAACGTTGCGCTCAAAGGTTGCTTCAAGGTCGTACATCTCGTCAATATCCTCATATTCAAGCTCCGGGAAAACGGAGTTGAGCGGGCATTTGCAGAACATATACTCCGGGTATCCGTATTCACGCCAGAGGGCAAAGTTCCGCTCGTTGTCCTCGTCGGGTGTCTTTATGTAGGTCTGGTAGGTGTCTTCATGGTGGGTGATGTTGAAATTGTAGAAAATATTGGTATCGAAGTAGGGGCTGAGTGCAGAGCCGTCGCATTGCTCGTTGGACATATTTATCCGGTTTTCGGCCTTGTAATAGTTTTCCGGGTCCGTGAGGCTGTTGCCGCCCTTGTAGGTGAACAGCCAATACATCATGATATTGTGCCCCTCGATATCATTGTCTTTGATATACTGTGCCACATCTCTCATGCCGTAGGGGAGTGCAATATCTGCGGCTGAGCAGAAAACGGTCCAGCCCAGCGGCAGGGCAGTCATGCCGATGACTGCCGCCTTTGCAAGTATGACCGTGCCTTTGGATTCTACCTTACTGCGGATAGTATAGAACACGTCCGGCAGAGCCGCATTTTCATCGTCCATGATTATCCATACTGTAAACATCAGGAAAAAGGTGCTGATGCTGATATGGTTCCAGTACATATACTTGAAAACGCCGAAGAGCAGGAACATGAAATACGGCACCGCAAAGGTCAGGAGCTTTTTGTTTTTCCTGGCAACAGCAAACAGCACTGCCAGCAGCATAGCGCCTCCGATCATGGTGGTGATAAGTCCCGAAGTGGTCTGCTTTATAGCGTCCACGTCAATGTAAAGTCCGAACAGGGAATCTATGGGGTAGACCAGCAGCAGATAGAGCTGCTTCAGCCTTTGTGAGAAGGTGTCGTCCATGTTCATGTAGCGGGTCTGCTCGTTGGGCATTATGAGATATGCCACAAAGACCGCAAAGATCAGGATACACAGCAGCATATAGCAGCGCTTGTCTTTGAATACAGAGCCGAAGCGTTTTTCCCGTATCGCTTCTGAGAAGATCTCTCCCACCCATACCAGGCAGAGCCCGCAGGCAAGGATCAGCCCATAGGCGTGGATTCCGCAGAGCAGCAGCATGGGCAGCACATAGCCCAGAGGCTTTTCATTGCGGTTTTTGTAGCCGCAGGCGAGAAGCGTCAGGGCCAGCAGCATTACAGAATAGGGCCGGCATATAACAGCAGTCTGATAAAAGAAATAGAATGTGAAAGGAATTATGCAGCGGAATATTTTGGGGAACGGCGACCTGTAGAGTATCAGCCAGACAGCTCCTGCACAGAATGCCAGATTGACCGCCTTTAAAGACAGCTCAAAGGGCGCCCCCAGCTTGGAGAATACAGAAAGTATAAGGCTCCACAGGGGAGGGTGCCCCTCAAAGTGAGGTATCTTGAAGATGATGTCATGGTAAGAAGCTCGTGAGATGCTCCAGGCCTGGGCTTCGTCGAACCAGGGCTCATGGAAAATGCCGATCACCGCAACGCCTATAATATATGCAAAAAATACACAAAGCTCAGCTTTGCCCCG
>CADBTF010000073.1 GCA_902797485.1 uncultured Ruminococcus sp.
AATAAAACCGAGCTCCTCATTTCTAATATTGAAAAAATAATCGTAGGCAAAAGGGCGTCTATTGAAAGGGTGCTTGCGGCTATGCTCTGCGGAGGCCATATTCTTATTGAGGACGTTCCCGGCGTCGGAAAGACAAGGCTTGTTTCGGCACTTGCAAAGTCAGTGGAGGGCAAATTCAACCGTATCCAGCTCACTCCTGACATTATGCCCTCTGATATAGTCGGCTTCTCAATGATAAACCCTGATACACGAGAGCTGGAATATAAGCAGGGTGCTGCTATGTGCAATTTTATGCTGGCTGACGAGATCAACCGTGCCAGCCCAAAATCACAGTCATCACTGCTGGAGGTCATGGAGGAGCATCAGATCTCATTAGACGGAAAGACCTTTGATCTACCGGTTCCATTTATGGTGCTGGCTACTCAAAACCCCGTTGAGACCTACGGTACCTATCATCTGCCGGAGGCTCAGATGGACCGCTTCCTTATGAAGATCTCTATGGGTTACCCCACAGAAGCAGAGGAGCTGGAAATAATCGAACGTGCTGAGGACGGCCGTGAGCACGTTGATTCTATCAACGCTGTAATGACGATCGAAGATGTCAGAGATATGATAAACGAAGCTGCCAAGGTCAAGGCTGTTCCGGCCATAAAGAAATATATAATCGACCTCGTTACCGCAACGAGGAGTTCCGATTATGTAAAGCTCGGTGTTTCACCCAGAGGAAGCATAGCTCTCTTAAAAGCATCAAAGGCCTATGCTTATGTTAAGGGCAGAGATTATGTTGTGCCTGATGATATAAAGGATATTATGACAGATGTGCTGGCCCACAGGCTCATGCTCTCCCCCAAGGGAAAGAGTGCTTATGCCTCTAACGAAGAAGCCTTGGAGCAGATAGCTCTGACGGTCACAGCACCCACTAACGGCGGAAACTGATATGAAGGGTCTGTTTGGATATATATTGTGTATCGGAATAGCTGTCTTAATGGCAGCTATGATAGACGGCACCGGCGGAGTTCTGATAGCTGCTATACTTATTCTTGCTTTAGTGATCTCTCTTGCAGTGACAAAATATCTCAGCAGGAAGATAACCGTTTCTATCGACTGCAAGCATCTGCTGCTTGCCAAGGGCGATATAGTCGAGGTCAATGTTAAGGTTGAAAAGCACTCGCGCCTGCCTTCACCTATAATTGAGATCAGGCTTCAAAGCAGCCCGCAGCTAACTCCGCTGAATGAATCCGGCATAAGATTTTCAATGCTGCCCAACAGAATGGCGCAGACAGTAAAGATCAGCTTTAAAGCCAATTATTCCGGAAAGTCATTTATCAGAGTTTCCGGCTTTGAAACAGTTGATTATCTTGGCATTTCCCGTAATGCTATTCCGACTGATGCTGAAAAGACAAGCCTTGATTTGAAGATAATGCCAAATGTCCCCGATACAGGCACACAGTTGGAGGTCATCAGAACAGCCACAGATAATATTGGCTTTGATGATTCAGAGGAAGAGACCTCAGAAACAGCAATGGGCTCCACCGGAACTCCCGGTTATGAGCACAGAGCATACTCTCCCGGTGACCCTTTGAAGAAGATCAACTGGAAGCTGTCCTCAAAGCGTGGTATCTATATGGTAAGGCTTGATGAGAAGCTTTCTGTCACAAGCCAGATGTTTGTGCTGGATATGCCCATGCCTGGGGGGGAAAATATTTTTAGCTGTGAAAAAGCAGATGTTATCATAGAGGGCTCCCTTGCTATGCTTTCTATGCTCTCGCAGCAGGGCCTTGAAACTGACTATTACTATTTCAACGGGAAATGGAAGATGATGTCTGTTAAGACTCTCGGTGATGTTTATTTGCTTGCAGAAGCTTTGGCAGGCATTGAGCCCTATTCTACAAATGACCGTCTGCCGGACGATGCTCTAAAAACCGGAATGAATATCTGCTTCACGACCATCACCAGCTGCGATACAAAGCTTGCAGCCGAACTGCTATCTTATAAGAATCTTGCGATAGTTGCTGATGAGAGCAGCGGCTTTACTGCCTCTGCCGGCAATATCTGGACCTGCTCCAAGGACTTTGAGTTTAAGCGATTGAATTAAGGTGTGCTATATGGTAATGAAAAACAAAATAATAGGCTTCCTCAGCCGCAGCACACTTCCTATACTGCTGGGCTGTATAATCGCAAGCATGGTGGTAAGATGCTATTATTATGAGCAGACCACTCTGTTTACGATCCTGTTTGGTGCAGCCGCAGCTGCATTGTTTATAGCCTTTGATTGGCTGAGAAAGCGCCGTATTCTCGGAAGCCTGATCTACTTAGCCGCTCTTGCAGGAATATTCTTTCTGACCACTCGCCTAATGAGTGCCGGCTGGTATAATTCCTATGTTATGTTTACCGACTGGTTCTATCTGAACCGTGACACAGCAGGCTTCAATATTTACTATTTTCTGGTGGTCTATCTTTTTGGAGGCTTTTTCCTGATCTCCATTATCTATTATTTCACTCAGATCAGATTCAGAAGTCTTGGGCTCATGCTCTGTCTGCTTTTCCCCTTTGTTATATATGCTAAGCGAGCCGACAACATGAGCGTTTACCAGGTAACTCTTATTATCACTGTATTTCTGGCAATTGTTGTTCACAACCGTTTGAAGGAGAATAAGTCTGAAAATGTATTGGCAGTCCATGATATTGCATATATAGTAACAGTTGCGCTGTTTGTATCTATTGCAGGTGCAGTGGCAATGCTGTTGCCTAAGCCGGAAGTCAAATCTGTTCTTGAAAGGGATTCTCACGCCTTTGATATAATGCCATTCAACAATAATCCCCAGAACACCTATTCCCGCTATTCCTCCCTGTCATCGGACAGATACGGTGCAAGCTATACCGGTGAGATAATATTCTATTGTGAATCTGATTATTATATGCCGGTCTACTATATCAAACGCCAGTCCTACGATAATTTCTATGATGAAAAATGGCACAATGACAGAAACTCAGAAAAATACACAACCTTTGATTATTATTCAAGCGTAAACTATAACCGTAAGGAATACTACGAAGCATTGAAAACCTTGGCAGATACCAATAAGTATTCGGAATTCGGGCTGGACCCCTCAAAGTTCACTGTGGGTGAAATGACTGTTAGTTCGTTTAGAGTTTTTGATGATAACTTTAAGGGTGTGTACGTCCCCTCTCCGTCAGGAGTAATTGCCAAGACCTTCAGCGAATCCCTGAAGGACAAGTATTATATGTACGGTGACGGCGAGATCATGGTAAAAAATGTCGACGCTGACTATGACTATACTGTAAGCTATTATCCTGAAACAGATCTCTATGATAATTACGCCCGTTCCCTTGCCTTGAACGGTGACAGCTATTACTCCATGCTTCAAGCTGCTGCCGAAAGCGATAACGAGCAGGATCGTGCCATTGCCGAAAGGCTGATGACCCAGTATTCTATGGCAGTTGAATATTATACCGGCGGTATTGATTATTCCCCCCGTATGAAACAGCTTGCCGAGCAGATCACCTCACACTACACCTCTGATTATGCCAAGGCCAAAGCTCTTGAAACATATTTTGAAAACGGCGAATTCACCTATGATGTGGATTATGTTCCGGAGGACACTTCTATTGATGCTTTCCTGTTTGAAAATAAAACCGGCTCCTGCACATCTTTTGCGACCTCAATGGCAATGATGGCAAGAATAATAGGACTCCCTGCAAGATATGTAGAAGGCTTTGCCGCATATGAGCGCAACAACGACGACACGATTTCAGTGCGTGATTCCAATGCCCATGCCTATGTAGAGGTGTTTATCCCTGGTGCAGGCTGGCTGGATTTTGACCCGACTATCCCAGGCTATATGGCAGAGGGTACCGGCGGTTCGACCTTCAGTATCTCCTCCTTTACACAGTATTTCAGCAGGATATTTGTATTCTTGGGAGTTCTTGCTTTTGTGATCTTAGTTATCCTCTTTGACAGGATATTAGAGCTTGTGTTCAGGATCAGGCTGCATTTTGTTAAAGGCGACGAGCGCATTATAAAGCTCTATGCAAGAGTAATGCACCTGCTTGAATTCTCAGGTGGCGACGATCTTCGCTCCTATACCTCCAAGATGCTCACTATTTATGCGTCGGAGCATAACAAAGCTGATATCAGACAGATCGCTGAGCTCTTTGAACGCACCTGCTTTGGCGGTATACCACTTGATGATGAAAGCTATGAAAAGTGCTACAGCTATTACAAGTCGATCTATAAATACCTTAGAAAACGCCCTAAGCCTGAAAAGGCAGTGGCAGCAGAAGCATAATAAAAAGGCTGCATTTCCAAAGTCTGAAATGCAGCCTTTATATGTTTGTTCAGCTTACTCAGCCAGCATATCGCTCATGGCGTAAAGACCGGCAGGCTTGCCGCTCAGAAAGATAGCAGCATTGACAGCGCCAACGGCAAATACAGATTTGCTGTGCGCTTCATGCTTGAGTGTTACAACCTCGTCACGTCCTGCAAAAATGATCTCGTGCTCACCAACTATTGTTCCACCACGAATAGAGTGCATACCGATCTCTGTCTTGCTGCGCTTAGCACGGACTGAATGTCTGTCATACACATAGTTGTAGGGCTTATCCAGTTCATTGTTGATAGTATCAGCCAGCATGATCGCTGTGCCGCTTGGAGCATCAAGCTTCTGATTGTGATGCTTCTCGACTATCTCAATATCAAACTGATCTCCGAGCACTGCAACAGCCTTCTTTGCCAGTTCTGCCATGAGGTTGATGCCCAGAGACATATTAAAGGTAAAGAATACCGGTATCTGCTCCGCAGCTTTGTGTATCTGTGCGATCTGCTCCTTAGTGTAGCCGGTGGTAGCCACAACAACAGCAACACCGTTTGTCAGGCAGAATTCAAGCATATCATCAAGCACGGAGGGATGAGAAAAGTCAATGATAACATCAGGCTTTTCACTCAGCTCGGAAAAATGCTGGTAAATAGGGAACGCAGCTCCGCCGCCGACCTTGTCTATACCTGCAATAACAGTGCAGTCGTCCCGGCTGCTGACTATATCAGCAATGACCCTGCCCATATGTCCACAGGCACCGACAATAACTATTTTTTTCATATTTTAACTTCCTTTCAGTTATTGAAAAAGGGCGAACCATGCCGCCCTTATTCGTGTTAATAGTTACTTGATAAGTCCGAGCTTTTTCATTGTGCCCTCAAGCTTTGCCTTGTTTGCATCGCTCATTTCGCTGAGGGGCATTCTGCAAGGCCCTGCTTTGAAGCCCATAACATTAAGTGCGTGCTTAACAGGTATCGGGTTTACATCGCAGAACAGGTCCTTTGCAAGCTGCTGGACCTTGAACATTTTCTCCCTTGCCTCTGTATAATTGTTTTCAAGGCAGAGAGTAGCGATCTCATGTGTCTCAAAGGGCATAACGTTTGAAAGCACAGATATAACACCCTTTGCGCCGAGAGCCATAATAGGCAGGATCTGATCGTCGTTGCCGGAATAAATGTCCAGCTCGTCGCCGCAGAGTGCAGCGATCTGAGCGATCTGGCTGATGTTTCCGCTTGCTTCCTTGATAGCCACGATGTTGGGTATCTTTGCCAGCTCAACACAGGTCTCAGGGGTGATGTTCACACCTGTCCTTGAAGCAACGCTGTATACTATGATCGGCAGACTTACAGCCTCTGCGATCATTTTGTAATGAGCGATCAGACCGGACTGTGAAGCCTTGTTGTAATAGGGTGTAACTACCAGCAGCGCATCAGCACCAAGCTGCTCTGCCTCCTGTGAAAGGTGAACAGCGTACTTGGTATCGTTAGAACCGGTGCCTGCGATCACAGGAATCCTTCCGGCAGTCTTTTCAACTGCAAACTTGATGCACTCGATGTGCTCCTCGTCAGACATGGTAGCACTTTCGCCGGTAGTTCCGCAAATAATAATAGCGTCAGTACCGTTATCAATATTGAAATCAATAAGGCGCCCAAGCTCGTCAAAATTAATAGAGCCGTCATCGTTGAAAGGGGTCGCAATTGCAACTCCTGCGCCGGTGAAAATAGTCTTCTTCATAAGTTATTCCTCCTGCCGGGAAGCCTGCTGCTCCCGGAATCTTAAATTGTTTTCGACAAGCTCCTCAAAGCTTACCGGGGCATATCCGTTTATCATGCAGCCTGCATTGAATGCGTGCTGTCCACGGTCGCCCGCTGTCATGAATTTATATACATCGCCCGTATCAGTATGAATATGCCCGTATATATGAAAGCTGCCGTGCCGCATACCGTACCAATCAGCGATAGGATAATGGCTCAGGAAAAGCACCCTGCTTTCGCTTTGCAGGTATCTCAGATGGCAGCACTCAACAAAAAGTGCCTGAGCCTCCGGAGACATTATTATATTCCTGTCGTGGTTGCCATAGATCAGATGCTTGCGTCCCCGAAGCTGGCTGATGTATTGTTCCGGAGGGATAATATTCCCGCAGGTAACATCACCCAATATCCACACGTCGTCATTATCATTGACTTTGTCATTCCAGAGCTTCTTCATCTTTTCAAACATATCGGTTGCATCAATGAAAGGGCGGTGGTCGAAGCGGACAGCGTTTTCATGACCGAAATGAAGATCGGAGGTAAAGAGATCCATACTGTCACGCTCCTTCCGTATATTCAGTTGAACAGTCAGTCAAAATACCCTTTGGCTGCCAGCAGCTCTGCAAGCAGAACAGCGCCGCCTGCAGCACCTCTTAACGTGTTGTGAGAGAGGCAAACGAACTTGTAGTCATACTGAGTATCCTCACGCAGTCTGCCGATAGATACTGCCATACCGCCTTCCAGGTCACGGTCAAGCTTAGGCTGCGGTCTGTTGTCCTCCTCAAAGTAATTCAGGAACTGCTTGGGTGCCGAAGGCAGCTGGAGCTCCTGGGGAACACCTGCAAAGTTCTTCCAGGTCTCAAGCATCTGCTCCTTTGTCGGCTTCTTCTCGAAGGAAACGAAAACAGCAGCAGTGTGACCGTCAGAAACGGGAACTCTCAGGCACTGAGCAGTGATAGAAGGCTCTGTTGCCGGAACGATCTTGTCGCCCTCGATCTTGCCCCAGATCTTCAGAGGCTCCTTCTCGCTCTTTTCTTCCTCTCCGCCGATATAAGGGATAACATTGTCAATGATCTCAGGCATTGTTTCGAAAGTCCTGCCTGCACCGGAGATAGCCTGATATGTGCATACCAGTGCCTTTGTTACCTTGAATTCGTCCATAAGAGGGGCAAGCGCAGGAACATAACTCTGAAGTGAGCAGTTGGACTTTACAGCTATAAAGCCTCTCTTTGTGCCCAGGCGCTTTCTCTGAGCAGCGATGATCTCAATGTGCTCAGGATTGATCTCAGGGATAACCATAGGAACATCATCTGTAAATCTGTGAGCAGAGTTGTTGGAAACGATAGGGCACTCTGCCTTAGCGTACTTTTCTTCCAGAGCCCTGATCTCGTCCTTCTTCATATCAACAGCGCAGAAGCAGAAATCTACCATAGAAGCAAGCTTCTCAACGTCCTCCTCTGCATTCATAACTACCATATCAGCCATGGATTCAGGCATCGGGTCTTTGAGCTTCCACTTGGAGCCGGCAGCCTCTTTGTATGTCTTTCCGGCGCTCCTTGCAGATGCAGCAAGAGCAACTACATCAAACCAGGGGTGCTTGTCGAGGATCAGAGCAAATCTCTGACCTACCATACCCGTTGCACCGATGATACCGACCTTGAATTTCTTCATTTCCAAAACTCCCTTTCGTAATATTGTGCTTTATGCCCAAATCAGATATTATGAACAGGCGTTAAACTGCACAAAACATAAAATTTACAGAGATAATAAAAAAACCGGTTGAAAACCGGCGCATCATACAATATAATAGAAATGCTGACACAAA
>CADBTF010000074.1 GCA_902797485.1 uncultured Ruminococcus sp.
TCAGAGACTATTTGACACTTACCCGGTGAGAAGCAGAAAATGAGCACATCGCACTCACTTGGACAGAACGTCAGAAAATTGTGCATTAAAAACTATCAAGGACGCAGTATACAAAAAGACTGCACTAAGCTTGTTAAGGCGGAACAATTGTGCATTGTGCATTGAACCTGTCATTTATAGCAATAAACAACCGAATTGGGATAAAAGGAAAGGAGGTTTACCTATGAACAGAAACGAATTGGGCCGCAGGATAAAAGAAGCAAGGCTTGCAAAGAAGCTCACCCAGGCTGAGGTCGTGGGGGATTTTATAACAAGGAATATGCTGAGCCAGATCGAAAGCGGAGCAGCGCTGCCTTCTGTCAAGACCCTTGAATATCTGAGCAAGGTCTTAGAGGTGCCAATGGCGCAGCTCATGCCGGAGGAGGAGCCCTCTGCGGACGGTGCTGCTGACTACACACGGGTAAGGGCATACTTTGAAAATAAGGAATACCAAAAGGTCACGGAGCAGCCGGACATCACCGGCTTTTCAGATGAGCTGACCGCTCTTAAAGCCAGGAGTTTTCTTGCTCTTGCAGCTCAGGCGGACACTGATGATCTTTCACAGCTCCAGCAGGCGGCAGACCGTGCCAAGCGTGCAGCACAGCTTTCTGACAAGGGGCTTTTCGCAAATGCTTCTGTTAAGTCAGAGGCGCTGCTTCTGTTAAACAGCTTAGCGGGCAAGCTTTCAGATTACTACAAAAGCATGATCGACAGTGAAATGACAGGCATTTAACAAGCATGAACATTCTTTCGGAGTATTGACTTTTGTCTGATATATGTTATAATAAATATAATGCTGACGGTTCGTTTTTTACGTCAGCACTATTTTAAAGGAGGTTTATTTATGAGAAAAAATTTAGGCGTTCAGCCGGCGTTATTCCCGATGCCTGTTGTTATCGTGGCGGCTTACGGCGCTGACGGAAGCATCTGCGCTATGAATGCAGCCTGGGCTCAGATCTGCGATATGGACAAGATAGCACTGTTCATCGACGCTGACCACAAGACCACCAAGAACATCATGGAAACCAAGGCCTTTACGGTGAGCATTGCAGATGTTCCCAACATGGAAACTGCGGATTTCTTTGGCATCGCCACCGGGAACAAAATGCCGGACAAATTTGCCAGAAGCGGCTGCAATGCAGTAAAGAGCGAATTTGTGAATGCTCCTATAATTACAGAATACCCTGTTACACTTGAGTGTGAGCTGGCTGAGGAGGTCAACACTCCCAACCTGCACGCTATCGTGGGAAAGATCGTCAACGTAAGTGCTGATGAAAAAGTGGTCGGAGATAAGGATAAGATACTGCCGGAAAAGGTGAATGCCCTTGTGTTTGACCAGTACAGAAGCGGTTATTTCTCCATTGGCGAAAAGGTCGGTCAGGCTTGGAATGCCGGTGCCGGGCTGATGAAGAAATGACAAATATCTAATGACTAAGAGCTCTGCTGCCTGCACGGTGCAGAGCTTTTCATTTTGCAGGGGTATTGTAAAGCGTCTTATTTTGTGATATGATATGAACTGATATTGGATCGGACTATATAACAGAAACAGTGGTGTGCATCATTTGAAAAATACGGTTTTGATAATTATTCTGATATGGCTTGGCATAATGGGCATCATAACCTTTGCGGCCTACGGGCATGACAAGAGGCTGGCAATAAAGCATAAGCGCCGAACTCCTGAAAAGGCACTTTTCAGGCTTGATCTTCTGGGAGGGTGTATCGGAGGCTGGCTGGGAATGTTTTTCTTTCATCACAAGACAAGGCACCCAAGCTTTTATATCGTTCAGCTGATAGGGTCAGTGCTATGGGGCGGAGTGCTGGTATTTGTATATATCTGTGTGTAATAATTATCCCCCTGTCCGCATACTTATGTATCGACAGGGGGAACTATCATGAAGAAGAAATTCAAGCTGACTGATCTGCTGATATTTATAATTTCCACAGAGCTGGTGGGGGCGCTTTCGTCAATGTTTTCCGGCGGGAGGTTTTCGGAATACTACAGCTCGCTGACAAAGCCGCCTATCGCTCCGCCCGGGTGGGTATTTCCGGCGGCATGGGCGCTGCTCTATGCACTTATGGCGGCGGCCTGCTATCTTGTATATCTATCCGATTCGGTACATAGGGACACAGCCTTGAAGCTATATGTTTTGCAGCTGTTTGTAAACTTTCTGTGGAGCCCGGTATTCTTCGGAGCCGGGAGCTTTGGGGGAGCGGTAATAATAGCGGCAGTGCTGCTGGTGACAGTGGCACTGACAACGATAGCCTTTTTCAGGATCAGCGATCTGGCGGGAATGTTATTTCTGCCGTATCTGATCTGGTCCGCATACGGGCTGTACTTATCGGTAGGATTTTTAGTGCTCAATAAATAAGCATAAAGAAAGCGGTGGGGAAAGACCTCACCGCTTTATCTGTTTTATAACAGCTCAGAAATTAAAGGAATCTATTCCGTCTGACATGATATTGCTGCCTGCGTTACCGTCAAGGCTAAGCTTGTTCCAGATCTCGTCGCCAAGAGCAGCCTTTATGTGCTCCTTGAACTCATCTATCTTGCAGCTCTTTTCATAGGCGGACATATCCTCCTTGTTGAACTTATAGATAGTACCGCTGGGAACAGTAACGTCACTGGCCTCAGTCTGCTCTCCGGTGATATTCAGCTTGAAGATGTTATCGCCGTCAACAGCTGCCTGTAAAGTCATATCTGCTTTATCCTCGGTGCTTGCGGAATCAAGAGAAGCAGTAAAGCTCTTGTCCTGAGCATTCACCTCGAGCTTGGCGCTTCCGGCAATATAATCACCGACTGATCTCAGGTCATTGACAGAGAATGTCATATTAGCATTTTCATCTTCTTCATCAATGTTAAGCTTCACGGAACCGTTGAGAGCATCATCAGTGTTGGTGAATGCACCGTTCATGGTCATGTTGGTGCCGCCGATATCAGCGCTGCAATCTATAGCGAAAAGCTCGCTATTGTCAATAAGAACCAGCTTGATAGAGCCCTGACCCTCGACATTCAGATCAAATCCGACCTCCTCGCCCTCATAGGAAAAGATGTCAACAGAGCAGAGCTTTTGGTCCTTGGCCTTGTCTGCCTGATTGCTGAGGGTATTGAGGACAGAATCTATCAGCTTGTCATAGTCTGCCTCAGTAATATCCAGCTTGGAAAGATTGCCCTTGATAAGAGCATCAGTCTTTGCCTTTTCGAGAACTGCCTTGGCAACGTCTGTGACTGTGCTGACTGTTACGTCAATGGTCTTGACCTCATACTCAAAGGAATTGCCGGCGATCTCACCGGTGATGTTATCCTTGGCCTCTCCCTCCGGGATAGCGTCCTTGACAACCTGAACATACTCCTCAAGATCCTTGCTGAGAGCTTCAAAGTCAATGTCCTTGAGAACATCCTGAAGCTTGCTGAGATCGGGCTGAGCAGATGCAGCGGCCATGCTTGTCATGCCGATAGCAGGGCTTATAGTCCTGAACTGGCTGAGCATACTGCCGCCAACGCCGGACTGTTCAAGCAGTGTTTCAATATCCTCAGAGGAAATGCTCAGATAAGCGTCATTGAGCTCCGGGCACCGGAGATACATTGTGCCGGTGTCGGTATCGGTTATCAGGCAGAGGGTGGCAAGAGAATTGGAATTATATGCCAGCTCAAGATCAGTCTCGCTCTTGGTGCCTTTTACCTTGGAATCAGCCTTGAGAGATATTGGTGCCGGCGCAGTGCCGGACTGCTTTGTCACAAAATCTCCGAAAGAAAGCTCTGCGTTCAGGGAATAGCCTGTATCGGTCTCGCCCTTTACGGTCTTGTCTATCTTTTCGGCAGCAGCGTTGATCTTGTCTGATACCTTTGCCAGTACAGTATCGCTCTTGTTGTCAGTTGAGGTTTTAGAGCTGTCTTTCTTATCAAGCACATAAAGCACTCCGGAACCTGCAACAGTAACCGCCAACACGCCGGAAAGAACGGGTGTCAAAATATTTGATTTCAGCATTTTACAGTCTCCTCCTTACTTATGTTACGAAAAAAACATACTTATACATCTTTAATATATCACAATTATTTCATAAAGTCAAGAGGAAAATAATGGAACAGAAAAAAATAA
>CADBTF010000075.1 GCA_902797485.1 uncultured Ruminococcus sp.
TGATATGAACGGCTGCTTTTCATTCACTGCCGAGGGTGCGGCAGCGGAGCTTTCACTGTATGACGGTGACGAGCTGATATTCAGCGGAAATGTCTCCGAGGGCGAGAAGTTCACAGCAGCAGTGGAGAATGTAAAGCTTTGGAGCGCAGAGAGCCCGTACCTCTACACCCTTATCATAAGGTCAGAGGGGGAGGTCATTCGTGAAAAAGTCGGATTCCGCACCACTGAGATCAAAGACGGCGTTTATCTTCTCAACGGCAAAAGGATCAAATTCTTAGGCGTCAACCGGCACGACAGCTATCCTGACACAGGCTATTACGCCGACGAAGCCAAGCTGCGCCGTGATCTTGAGCTTATGAAGGCTCACAACATCAACTCCATACGCACCTCCCACTACCCCAACGCCCCCCGGTTTTATCAGCTCTGCGACGAGTACGGCTTCTATGTGATCGACGAAGCGGATATTGAAAGCCACGGCTGCGTGAACATCTATCAGAACCTCCGCTGGGACAGAGAGGGCGGAACCTACAACGGCATTGCCCTTATCGCCGGCGACCCTATGTTCAGAGAAGCGATAATGCACCGGCATGAGCTGCTGGTGAAGCGTGACATCAATCGCCCCTGCGTAGTGATGTGGTCTCTGGGCAATGAGAGCGGCTGGGGAGAGAATTTCAAGGCAGGAGCAGAACTGGTCAAAAAACTGGACAGCACCCGCCCCGTTCACTATGAGAGCACCCACCGCCTTGACGACATTTCTGACAGCGTTCTGGATATGGTCTCCGAGATGTATATGTCTGTGGAGGGCATGAGGGAATATCTCAAAAACGAAAAGGAAACACGCCCTCTGCTGCTCTGCGAGTACAGCCACGCCATGGGCAACAGCTCCGGCGATCTGGAGGATTACTATGAGACATTCATGTCCTCTGACAGATTTATGGGCGGCCTTGTATGGGAGTGGTGTGACCATGCCTTCTCACTGGATAAGTCCGATAATTCGGACATCAAATACGGCTACGGCGGTGATTTCGGAGAGCTTCACAACGACGGAAATTTCTGCTGCGACGGCCTTGTTTACCCCGACAGAACGCCCCATACAGGCCTGCTGGAGGTCAAGCAGGTATACCGCCCGGTAAGGGTCAGCCGGGAGGGTGAGAGCTTTGTTTTCAGGACCATACTCCATTTCACCCCTGCCCATGAACTGTTTGAGTGCCGCTATGAGATCACCGATAAGACCGGCCTGCTCTCCGGCGGAAAGATCAGCTTTGAGCTGCTCCCGGAAGGCACCTGCAAGGTTGACCTGCCCTGTTCCTCCCAGTACGAAAACGAGACCTATATCCGCTTTATATTCACTTCTAAAGCCGACGGCAGGGAGGTCTGCTTTGACCAGCTCCGCCTCTCCGGGGGCAAGGCCGCAGCCGAAGAAGCCCCAGCTTCTGCACCTGTCATCACAGCCTCACCGCTGACCTTTGAGATCACCGCCGGTGATGCACGCTATGTCTTTGACCGCAGGAAGGCGGAGATGACCGCCATAGAGAAGAAGGGCAAAAACCTGCTTCAAAAGCCCATGAGCTTCAATTTCTTCCGGGCCCCCACCGATAACGACACAATGAAAGGGGATTGGTACCGGCTCTACATGAACGACTATACCGTCAAGGTTTATGAGACCAATATTTTGGACAGTAACGGCTGCGCCGTAATAACCGCAAGGGCCTCATACGGCAAAAGCATCTTCAAGCCCTTCGCAAGAGTTGAAGCTGAATACCGCATCGACGGCAGCGGGCGCCTGACCGTCACCGCCGCACTTGAAGCCGACGGGGAAAAGCTTGAGGTATTTCCCCGTTTCGGGCTGAGACTGTTCCTTGACAAGTCTCTTGACGAGGTCAGCTACTGCGGCTATGGCCCCTTTGAAAGCTACTGCGACAAGCACCGGGCCTCTTACATGGGCAGCTTCAGTGCCAAGGTGCCGGAGCTTTATGAGCCCTATATCCGCCCGCAGGAAAATTCCTCCCACTGGAACACCAAGGAGCTGACCGTCGGGAACGCCCTGCGGCTTTCTGCTGAGAGCGGCTTCTCCTTCAATGTCAGCGAGTACACTCAGGAGGAGCTTGCTGCAAAGGCTCACCGCCATGAGCTGGAAAAAAGCGGCTATACCGTCCTTTGCGCCGACTTTGCAATGGCCGGCGTAGGCACCGGCTCCTGCGGCCCGGTGCTCATGCAGCAGTACCGTATCCCGCTGCAGGGCTTCAAGGGGAGCATCACATTCGAGCCTATCTGATATGCTTTCATAAAGAAACGGCCTATGCGCAGCCTGACGCATAAGCCGTTTTTTCTATTTGCTCTGCCTGTGATGCAGTTCCTTTTCTTTGTACATTTCTTCATCAGCAGAGTTGATAAGCTCATTCAGTATGCAGCTCTTTGCTTTGCCGACTGCAAATCCTATACTTGCCGAGAGCATTCCTCCGCTGCGGCTGCGCCTGTCGGCCTTGCTTATCTCATTTCGGAGTCTGTTGATGCACTGCGGGACCTTATCTGTTGTGTAATCTCCAACTCCTATCAGCAGGAACTCATCTCCTCCGGTACGGACGCACAGCTCGTCCTTTCCCGCAATGCCCGAAATGCAGGCAGCCAGCTCACGGATACATCTGTCGCCCTCCAGGTGCCCGAAATTGTCGTTGATGTATTTGAGTCTGTCCATATCTATCGAGACTGCAAGTATCATGTCATCATCTGTGCAGCCATCAAGCTTGGCTTTCAGCCGCCTTTCCATTCCACGGCGGTTGAGCATTCCCGTCATAGCATCAAGCTCTGAAAAGCTGCGGAGCCTTTCCTGCATACGGATAGTATTCAGTGCATTGTTCAGAGACCGGAACCAGCAATCGATAACAATATCCGGTCTCGGCGGCCTTTCAAGACCGCATTGCAGAACAGCATAGCCGAGCACAGTCCGCAGATAATGAACAGGCAGGAAGAAAAACACCTGCGCTTTGTCATGATCATCAAAAAGCTCCGGCAGCATATCTTTTGCATCAAAGCAGTACTTATCAAACATTCCGTTGAACTCCAGAGCCTTTCTGTTTTCCGGTGCGCTCATTGAAGCTGAGCACATCACCGTCATCATTTCCTTGGGCAGACCGGCAGCTCCGTCCTCAACGGTGAGCCAGTCCTTACGCAGGCACAGTCTGAACTCCCGGTAGGGCTCAAACAGGAATGCATAACTTGTAAGAGACTGCAAACACTCCTCCGGGGAATCTGCCCCTGCAAGGGTCTCAAGCATATAGCTCTCATTGAATTTCAGCAGGTCTATGGGGTTATCAAGCTCGTTGACGGCGCTTCTGTCCACAAGAAGATCATTTATCTGCGATATGATATATTCCGGGGGTGTATTGCAGCCGCAGCTTTGGCACAGGCAGATCCCCTTGCTGTGAACAGCCGGCTCACTGTCCTGAGCATCTTCTATCTTATTGTGCAGATACCTTACAGCCTCTGCACTTATAAACTCGTCATCAGGTACACAGGTGGTGAGAGTGGGCTTGGAGACCACACCCTCCGAGGCTGCATCATATCCGGTCACCTTTATATCCTCCGGAACTCTTATGCCCGCCTTGCTGAGCCGCTTGATAAGCCCTATGGCGATCTGATCGCTGGCACAGACTATCGCCTCCGGCTTTTTAAGGCTGCCGTTTATTATCATATCTGCCGCTGCCTCTCCGCCGGGGTACCAGAAGGCGGTGTAAAACACACGGTCATCACCGCAGGGCAGGCCGTTGGCTGACATAGCCCGTCTGTAGCCTTCAGCACGCTGCTTTGCAACAGGGTCATCTGCACCGCCTGTGACCATGTATATATCCTTACAGTTATGCACTGTTATAAGATGCTCCGTCAGCTCCCGTACAGCTTCTCCCGTGTCTGTGCTTACCGACGGATAATTGCCGAGGGGCTGGTCAAGGCAGATCACAGGAACAGTTATCCCCGCAAGCTTTTTCAGCAGTATGTCTCTGACTATATCTGCCCCTGCCAGAGTTACGCTGAGTGTGTCGATAACAATGCCGTCAAAGCGGCTGTAATCCACAAGCTCATATATGCTCGTCTCACCGATCAGATTATCCTTGAACTCTATGCAGGCCAGAGCGAACTGCGAGATCACCACAACATCATAGTCGTATTTCCTGCACTGGCGGAATATGCCGTTCATCAGCCTGTGCTGATAGGTGCCGCTGGGTTCAACGGTTATCAAAGCTATTTTCTTTCTTATCATATCTGCAACTCCGTATATGTGATGTCGCCGTGCTTTCGGTTCCTGCGGTATTCGCCGGGGGTAATGCCGTTGTAGCGCCTGAACATCTGTGAAAGATACCCCGCTGAGCAGAAGCCGACTTTTTCAGCTATAGTTTCGATCGGCAGGGTGGTATGTATAAGCAGATGCTTTGCCTCCTTCAGCCTTCGCTTGGTGATGTATTCCATAGGGCGGCAGCCGAGAGAACTTTTGAAGAGCCTGCAAAGGTGCTGCTTGGTCACTCCGGCGGTGCCGCTGAGCTGGTCAAGGGTAATGGGATCATGGAAGTTAATATCTATAAAGTCCACTGCTCTCACCACAGCCGCTGAGGGCGCTCCGCCCACCCCCTTTCCGGAGATCACCCGGTAAAGCTCGATGAGAAAATCATACAGCAGCCCTGAGGCCTTGTAGTTGCCGAATACGCTGTCATTCACAAGCGCCTCGTGCATTCTGCGGAAGCAGCGCTCAAGGTCCTCACATTCGCTGAGATGAAACACCGTCGGCTCTGATAAGCCGATCTCGCTCAACAGCTCATCACAGGAAAAGCCGTCGGGAACTACCCAGTGTGTGTCCCATATATCGCCGTTTGTGTAATACTCATGGGGGTAGTCTGCGGGAAGAAAAAAGCCCATAAACGGCTCGATAAGATAAGTCCTTCCGTCAACGATCAGCGTGCCGCTGCCCTCAGTGCAGTAGATTATCTGCGGCTTCCAGTAGCCCTCCGGCCGGACGGCGTGAAACTGACGGTCGTTCTTTCCCATATTCACCAGATAAAGCGGAAGCCTGTCTTCATTCCCGATTATAGGGTCGTCTGCAAAATGGGGCACATTGTTTCACCTCGATGTTCATATCCTTACTTTTTGATAATATCACATCTTGTAATTATTGTCAAGCTGCGGGCATTTTTGCTTTGACATTCCGGCGGTTTTGTGCTATAATTGCTGTAGGCAGATAAACAGATCACCAAGACAAGGAGTGTTTGATATGGACAAGAAACAATTACTGAAGATCGTAAACCCCAGCTACACAACAGGAAAGGGCTGTCTGGCTATGCTTTTGGGTACAGGTGACCCTGACGCAGCTGAACTTGCAAAAGCAGTCGATCTTGCAGAAATACGCAGAAACACCACCGAGCCGGAAAGTGAGGCATCAAAGGAGATAGTAAGAAGCTATATGGTCGGTCAGGACGCAAGATACAGCGTCTGGAACCGCATTGCCGAACAGACAGACTGTGATGTCATCATTGATCTGCCCTGCGGTTATCTCCCTCACGGCCTTGCTGTGGCACGAATGGGAAAGACCTATTACGGCTTTGAGCTGCCTGTTGTTATCAACGAGATCGCTCCTGCGGTGGAGGGCATCGCTTCTGATGAGCAGAAGCAAAATATCCACTACAGAGCCGTAGATGCCACAAATTATGAGTCAATGAAAAAGGCCCTTGAAAATGTGCATGGCAGGATATGTATTATCACAGACGGTATGCTCGGGCTGTTCAACCGCAGCGAGCTCGATCAGGTCTGCAAAGCTGTACACAGGCTGCTTTCTGATTTCGGCGGTGAGTGGTATACATCTGATGCTATGAGCGTTGATCTTATGGCACTCAGCTATGAAGCAGTGATGCAGAAGGACCCGTCGATAGTTTATCAGGCTGTAGTTTCAGGCTCAGCCGAAAAATCTGATATAGACAACTCCGAAAACCCATTCATTGCATGGGATCAGCAGAAACTGAAGTCTTATATGGAGGGTCTCGGCTTTGCTGTGGAGCAGATAGATTACAACTCTATCCTCCCCGAGCTGCGCACTGCCGACAGTGACATGATGCAAAGGCTTAGAAAGAGCTACACGAAAATGAAAGAGTGGCGTCTCACTGCAAAAGGCAAAGCAGAGGCTGCTGCATCAGACCTGCCCTTTGAGGTGAAAACAGATTACTCTGACGGCGTGTTCTCAGCAGCTATTCAGGGCAGAATGGACACCATGACCGCTCCGCAGCTGCTTGCAAAATTCAACGAGCTGCCCGAAAAGCCGACAGCAATAAACGTTGATGCTGCAAAAATGGCGTATGTCTCCTCTGCAGGGCTGCGTGTGCTCCTGCTGATGTATAAGTCACTGAAAGACAGCAGCAGGTTCAGAATGTTTAACATCAGCGACGGTGTAAAGGAGATCCTTGAGACCACAGGCTTTGATCAGTTTTTTATGTGAGCTGTTCTTCTCACCCCCGAACGGAGACCTGACTGGATATAACGTTAAATGATGCAAAAAGGCTGACAGTGTATTGTCTTCAAAGCTTTATTTATTATAATATAAACAGTGAAAAATACCCCGCAGAAATGCGGCAAAAAATGAAAAGATTCAAGACCGTCGGGGTCCAGCTTGTCAAGGCAGGAAATACTTGACAGTGAACTGCTTGAGCGTTATAATATTGATATTGATGTTAAACTATCAAAGGAGTGTGAACATTAAATGGCTGATAATAAGAATGATCAGATCGAAAAAATAAATAAAGAATTAGAAGATATAGATAAGGCATTAGAAACAGAAGAAAAGAAAATAAACGCTATAATAAAGTATTTTAATTGGCTTGAAGAGAAAGAGAAAGAGGAATTTAATGATTATGATAATAAACAAATAGAACGAAAAGCATACAGAAAAACTATTGAGGAAGAGCCCAAAGAAAGCGAGTATAAAGACAAAGAAAAATATGAAGATGATCTTAAAAAATATAAATTCTTTAGAGAAAATCCTGATATAGAAAACTACTATGAAAAAAGGGGCAAAGTTGCACAAAACTGTTTAAATGGTTTTAATAAAAAAATTGTGAGAGAGGTATTTAAAGAAGCCCAAAAAATCGGCCTTGATCAAAATGAACCAACAGAAAAATGGACGACCGGCTGGTATTTGAGAGAGTATTTCCGATGCAGGTTAACTAACAAAAAATACTGCTTGCTGCCGATAAATGTGTCCTTTGGAGTGGATAAAGAAGGAGCTTATACCATTCTGGATATTGAGGAAGATGATGCAAGCAAAGTAGATTTCAGGGAGTTTCACAGGTATATCAAAAAGCTTAAAGATCTTGAACCGGACAAATGCCAAAACTTAATGCTGAAATTTGAGCTGAAAGGTAAAGATAATGCAGATGCAATAAAATTCATGGAATGCTTGGGCTTGAAAGGCGGTGACGATCAGCTCAATGTTAGTAAGCTGAAAATCAATGAAAATGATAAAATACCTGAGGGCATAAAGATAATATTGAAAAAGCCCATAGCTTTCAATGAAAACAAGACCGACAGTGAATACATAGAAGAGATCGTTGACGGAATCAAAACACTTGAAGAATTTTATTATAAGACAGGACTGGTAAATTTGGATTTTAAAAATAAGATTGAGCTGCCTGATGACTTTGAAAGCCTCGGCAGGAATATTATCCTCTACGGACCTCCGGGAACAGGCAAGACCTATAATTCTGCCAAGCTGGCACTGTGGATGTGCTATAAAGGCGAAATCCCGGACAATGTGGAGATAAACAACTATATCAAAGTAATGATAGCTTACAAAGAGCTTATGGAAGAAGGCAGGATAAAATTCGTCACCTTCCACCAGTCCTACGGCTATGAGGAGTTTATCGAGGGCATCAGGCCGGACGTCAACAAGGACGAAAAGACTCCTTCCGACGCCAAAGGAGACATCAGCTACAAGCTCGTTGACGGGTCCTTCAAGGCGTTCTGCCAAAAAGCGAGAGAACATAAAGATATGCCCTGCGTTTTCATTATCGACGAGATCAACCGAGGCAACATCTCAAAGATCTTCGGTGAGCTCATAACACTTATTGAGGATTCAAAGCGAGAGGGACAAACAGAGGCTGTCTCTGCTGTGCTGCCCTATTCGGGAGAGCAATTCTCAGTTCCGAAAAACGTGTATATTCTCGGCACTATGAACACTGCCGACCGCTCCATAGCTATGCTCGACACTGCCCTGCGCAGAAGATTCGATTTTATTGAAATGCTCCCCGACCTCGAGGTTTTATCAGGTATCAAGGTCGAGTCCGATGACGGCAAAACTGAAATAGATATTTTCAAAATGCTTGATGCGATCAACGAGCGTATCGAGATCGTTTATGACAGAGAGCACACTATCGGCCACGCCTTCTTTACTGGCTTGAAGGAAAAACCCAGCATGGAAAAGCTGGCTTCGGTGTTCAGAAACAAGGTGATTCCGCTGCTGCAGGAATATTTCTATGATGATTACGAAAAGATCAATTATGTTCTTGGCGGTAATGAAAAAACGGTCTGCGGCTTTCTCAGCCGTGCTGATAAGAAAGACCCGTTCCAGTCTGAAAACAGAAAGATATACAGCATAAACTCCCGCAGTGCATTTACCGAGGCTAAGAACTATACAGCGATATACGGAGAAACAAAAAATGATACTAAAGCAGCTGCCGCTGAGGAGTCTGAAAATCCTGGTGGCGTTGATGATACCGGCAGCACGGAAGGTTAAAATATGGCACGCACTAACAATGTCATAGAGGTCAGGGAGTTTCAGAGGCTCTATTACAAGCTCAATGCCAAAAAGGACACAACTGAAAAGGATATATTTGACTATAGCAAATTAGATAATAGATATGTCAGATTAAGCAGTCGGGGTCTGTACAATGAGCTTTACAATTTCATCAAGGAATATGATGATGCAAAAAGCGATGCTGCTGAGCCTTATGATTTCCTTAAAGAGATCTTCGACAAAGACCTGCCCACAAAAAAAGCGATACAAGCTCAGAATTATGTGGGGCTGATACAGCTCAAAAGCGGCGCACAGATACAGATCCTCCCGAAGATAGTTCTCAGCAATGATGACGGCGGCAACGAAAAGATCAAGAGCATCTTTATGAAGATGCTGCTCTGCCTGCCTGAGCTGCCCGGCAAGCTTTCAGGCAATGCTGACCTTGAGGTCACCAGGACCAATAATATATATGAGTTCTTTATCCGTATGTTTGCCAAGGAAACTCTGCTTCTCGTCAACCGGGGGCTGAGGTCCGGCTATGTGCAGCAGGAGAACAACCTGAATTATTTCAAGGGCAAATTAAAGGTGAGCGAGCATATCAAGTATAACTCTGCCCATAAGGAACGCTTCTATGTGCAGTATGATGAGTTCATGCAGAACCGCCCCGAGAACCGGCTGATAAGATCTGCGCTTATGAAGCTGCTGCGTGCCACCTCAGACTCATATAATTACAGGCTCATAAGCCGCCTGCTTATGGACTTTGATGATGTTGAGCCCTCTGCCAATTATGCCAGAGATATGGCTTGTGTCTCTCTTGACCGCAGCACCGGCGACTACAGCGCATTGATGAAATGGGTGAAGCTGTTCCTGTTCAACAAGAGCTTTACCACCTTTGCAGGCAGTGTGGATTCAAAGGCGCTGCTGTTCCCGATGGAAAAGATCTTTGAGGCTTATGTGGCCAAGGAGATCAGGAAGCATTTTTCCCCCGATGGGTGGAGTGTCACAGTCAACAAGGAGGAAAGCCGCAGAAGGAACTATCTGTTCTATGATATGAATGACAGCCCCGAAAACCCTCACGGCATCTTCAAGCTTGAACCGGATATTGTGCTCAGAAAAAGCAGCAGCGGAGATAAGCGTGTTATCATAATGGACACCAAATGGAAGCAGCTTGTGCCGCAGCGCTTCAATGAAAAAGGCATATTGATAAACTATAATATATCCCAGGGGGATATGTATCAGATGTATGCCTACTCAATGCGCTATATGCTCAGGGAAAAGCTCAGCACACCCCCAGAGGTCTGGCTGCTGTATCCAAAATCAGAGAAGATACCTCCGGATACTGTGCTGCATTTTGAAAGCGAACCGCTCCCGGACGGCGAACCGACCCAGAATGTAAAGGTCAGGGCATTTTTCGTTGACCTTGAAAACATTGAAGAAAGCCTTGATGAACTGTCAGCAAAGCTGGAATGACCTGCTCCGGCAGTAAGGTGCTACCCGGTAAGAAACAGAAAATGGGCTCTGTTGCACCCCGCAGCAGCTCCATTTTTGAAAAGAGACACTCACCCGAGATCACAAACCGTAACAAATCATTTATATTTCACGCATACTAACCAAGCCCTGCCGAAAAGCAGGGCCTTTTCTTATCTCGATAATTAAACCACCTTAATTCTTCATTGAAACAATCTCTTACTTACCTTCCCACCACAAACACATAATTAGTAGTCGCACTACCACCGATATTCAGCATCATAGCGTTCTTCACATTCTCGACCTGATAAGCCCCGGCTTTGCCAGTCACCTGCTTGTACAGATCAAGGAACATTCTCGCACCGGAAGCACCGACCGGGTGCCCGCAGCCGATAAGCCCGCCGCTGGCGTTGATCGGTTTGCTGCCGTCGAATTCTATCGTACCGTTTTCAATTGCTTCGTACTCCTTGCCGGGGGCTGTTATGCCAAAGCAGGAGATCGCAGCATATTCGCTCGATGCGAAAATGTCATCGAGTCAAAGGCCAAAAATGCTTTTTAAGACTTGCTTGGTATAACACATCAGTCTGAATTTGTCAAGAGAATAATGCATTTTTATTCAGAAAATATCCAGCATACTGTCGAGATAGATCTCTTCACGGACAGTAAGCCGGTATTTCGGCTTTGTGAGATAATAAAGCAGGAATTCGAGGATGACAGCACTTCCCAGTCCTCTGCCTTCTATTTTGAAATTAGAAAAACCGAGGGGCAAATATGTGTTTATGATGTTTTCTGTACTGATAAACCCGGGATTTTTCATTGCTCTTGAAAAACGGTATCCGTCCTTGGCACCGGGAGCTGTGCAGATGTGGTCTGTGCAGCTTTCTCCGAGATTTTTACGGCTGACATTCTCGTAGCACGCTTTTCTGTCTTTACAGTAAAACCAGCAGCATTCATTGCACAGAAATTCGACCTTATCCTTCCGGACCTGCGAGAGCGCAGCAAGTTTATCATACTGCTTATTGAGCCTGAAATCGGGAACAACATATTTAAAATCACTCCGGTCTGTTTCCTTTATAAACTTATCAAAATCAGTCAGGACCTTTGTAGTCGAAGAAACGAAATAAAGGCCGGGATAATTATTTTTGATATGCTCAAGCAGAAGCTCCGAGTGGATCACCACACCGTTCTGTATGCCTTTGCTTTCAGCGAAAAGCTCACACAACGCATTACATTTCCTGTCGGTCAGATGTTCAGGCCTTAAAAGTGAATTGCTGAAAGTGAGCCTTGAAGAAATGCCGTATTCATTCATAAGTGCGAGCACATTTTCAGCTTCACATTCACCTGATCCGACACGTCCGCCGCCCCAGATACAATCCGCCGGAGCACCATAGACAGATGCTATCTCAAACCGGTCGTAGAAATATTCCCGATGCTCACGGTACAGCGGCAAAAACACGCTGTACAGGTCGTAGAACTCAAACAGCCCCGGAAGATGAAAATAAGCTATGTTTTTTTCAGTGTTTTTCATATGTTATCATACCTTTGACCGGATGCCTGAAGCGTCATGGCAGGTCGAACACGACCTTTGCAGGCACACAGAGCGAAGCGAGCGTGTACTCATAGTCCGGACCGTATGAGACCTTCATTCGTGATGCACTGAAATGGACCGTTGCATACGGCACCTTCTTGAATGACTGTATTCCGACAGTATCAGCACCGGGGAAATAAATATCTGTTATGCCGTTGCCTGAATTCCATTCGTCGCCGCCGAATGCGTGGTCAAACACATACCTGACCGTATCATCAAAGATAAGCCCTGTCGGCGGGTTTTGTTTGACATAGCGGTAAAGCAGGGAGTTGTTCCTGCCGAAGCGGAGCATTTCTGCACCGGGACGAAGGAGCTGCGAAAGAGCCCAATTATTCCCCCAGAAAGAGCCATGGCCCAGAGATCTGAGCTCACCGCTGCAGCGGAAGCCTACCATTGCAGGAGTATTGTAGAATGCGTAATCGCCAATAGATCTGATACCAGCACCGATAGATGCTGTCCGCAGGGAAATTGCATCTGCACAGAACAGGGTCCCGATGGATATACAGTTATCTCCGATGGCAAGGGTCTCCAGCCCCGATGCACCTCTAAAGGCTTCATTCCAGATGGTTTCCAGCTTCGCAGGCATTTTTATATGTCTGAGGTAAATGCAGCCCTTGAAAAAGAAGCTGCCAATGTGACGTATCGTGTCGGGCATAATGAGAGTTTCGATGACTCTGCACAGGGAGACAGGGTCGTTTGAAAAGGCGTTGTCGCTTATTGCGATCACAGGCTTTCCGTTAAACTCAGACGGAACAACTACCTTCTTCAGCGAATCCTTGTTGACGCAGCGGTCGATCAAGCAGTTGTCCCACTGCTCTGTTATATCCCACTCACAGCCGTTAGCCTGGGCGACATAGCTGACAGGCTCCGGAGGGAGTGTATCAGCATATTCGTTCAGCATATCAATGAATTCTTCGATGCTGTCAGCGATCAGTTTCTTATCTTCGAGGTCTTCACTGAAAACATAGTATACCTGCTGTGTTTTGCTGCTCCAGAAGAAATGATCGCCGCCTTCGTCCTCTGCGAGAGGGAACCAGTCATCTGGGATATACCTGTTCATCGGTTCGGTGCGGTATATACCGTCAACAATCTGTTCAAAGCCACCGGCTTCATCTTCCAATGTGACCAGATCACAGACTTCATAGCCGTTATAATCTATTTCAATATAGCAAGTCCTCATTCCCGAACAGTCTGTTTTTGAATAAAGATCCTTTAATATGTCAGGGAAAACTATTCCGTATTTCTGTTCGAGATAAGCTATACGAGCCTCGCTTTTCTCCCTGTTGTCTATCTCCCTCAACAAGAAACTGTACCTTGAAGGCCCTTGGCTTTTCCCGGTCTCAAGGGGCTTATTAATTCTGTTCCCAAAATAGTAATAATCATCATGCATTGCATACCAGCTTGTCAGCACTTCATGGCGGGTCCCCTTGCCGTCAGTGCATATCAGCTGCACCTGCGATACATCGCCCTGTGCAGTCCATGCGCGGTAAAGCAGGTGTTCATCTTCATATTCTGTCCAGACCTCCTGGCCGTCTCCAAATTCTTCATAGAAGCGGTCATCTGTCTCTGTTTCAGGTATCACTTTATAAAGCTGATCAAGCGGGATCGTTTTTAGCACTGTTACGGATATAATAGCAGAATAATCGTCCAGACAGAGGACCTCATCAAAGCGGCAAAGTACAGCACAGGCTTTGCCGATATCCTCCGGACTTTCAGCACTGTCCCAGCCGTTCAGGAACATCTGCCACGGCTCGAAGACGGTAGTGAATGTATCGCCTATTTCCTCGTCAAAAGGTGCTGTGACCTTTAGTATTCGCCTTTCTCCGACTACCGGGACCTGATTTGTGTGTACCCATTGCCTTTTATCGGGCGGCAGAGACAATTCTTCCTTTGCACATTCCACCCATGCCAGATGGTATCCTATATTATGGATACCTGCACCTTCGATCATATAATGTTTCTGCTTATCATTCGTTATACGGCTTTTACAGCAAGAGCATAAAAAGTTCAAGGTATCACTCCTTTTCAGTTACAGCAGCCTTGGCAGCTGTCTATTTTGCTTTGTACTGAACAAACGCTGACTGCATTTTAGATTATGATATCACAAGCTGTGCTGCTTGTCAAGGCTTATCAAAAACAGCTTGAAACAGGCATATAGAAGAATAATGCAAGTTTCTGAACTGAGAAACAAACAGGATATTATCAGCTCAACAAGTTTGTTCCTTGCCTTATCGATCTTCATGAGCCGCCGCTCTGTCTGCCGTATCTCTTGCTGACCTGCTCCGGCTATCACTTCATGAAAGACATTCGCTTAGTCATAGTACCGAATCCAACTCAGATCTGTTGATAAGACTTTAAAAATGGAGCCGCTGCGGGGTGCAGCAGCTCCTTTTTAAGCATTTCATACACGTTTCTAATGCAACGCACTCATTCAATGAACAATAAAGACAGCTATATAAGATTCAGCGCTCTTAATGTCTTATCATCCTCCATGCCCTGACAATACTTATCCAACACTTTTTTAAATAACTGCTGCTGAGGTATCGCCCTGTTAAACAAGGTCATACAGGAACGAAGCTTAAGGGCATCTGTTAA
>CADBTF010000076.1 GCA_902797485.1 uncultured Ruminococcus sp.
GATAATGTATATTGACGATCACGGGATAGTAGAGAGCGGCTCACATGAGGAACTGATGCAAAAGCAGGGCGCCTACTATGAGCTGTACACATCGCAGTCAACATAATTCTATGTGATGCAGAGCGCTGATCTGAAAAAAGGCAGCTGAGCACCTTCGGGTGTTTAGCTGCTTTGTTATTGCCCAAAGATAAAGATAGACAGGGTCCGGTCAGAGCACCGGAAATATTCAAAAACTGTAATTCAGAAAAATCTTAAAATGGTATTGAAAAGATGCGGAAAGTGTGCTATAATAAAAAAAGCAAGCGCCTTTTTGAGGGTGAGCTTGGCTGCAAACGAAGAACGGACTATCTGAAAAGGAGTATCATAGAATGGGCAAGGCTAAGAAAAAGAAGTCTCAGGCACCGGTGGCGCTGGTGTATACTATCACCCTGCTGGTGTTTATGGCTGTGTTCGGATATATAGCTTATGAGCTGATAAAACAAATGGGTTCCTGGAAAAAAGAGGAGACCACAAGCAATGTCGAGACAGACCCAAGCTTCAACCTGCTCTTTGCAAGAGTGGAAAAGACCGGCGCTCTGCTGGATTCAGCTGTAGTCAGGTTCTCGCCTAATGAAGATAAGGTGTTCGTGGTGCCGGTCTCTGCATATACTGTAAGCAGCAGCGGCGGCGGGACCTTGGCGGAGGTTTATGAAACAAACGGCATCAGGCAGCTGGAAAATGCCGTCGAGGGGACCTTCGGCATCAAGGTGGACGCCTACATCACCGTCAGCAAAACAAGCTTTGAGACCGTCTGCGATATTATAGGCGGTATCGTATACACCCCGCAGGAGGATCTCTACAAGCTCTCTGCCAATGATGCCGACGATATTTCCTATCAGGGCGGCAAGGCAGTCGATCTGAGCGGCCATATGGTGGCAAGGATACTTGAAGAAAAGGTATTCTCCGACGGCTGGAAGGGCAACAACACCTTCCTCGGGAATGTGCTGGAGCAGCTTGTAAACAATGCCTTCCAGCAGTCCAATTTCACCAAGAACAGTCTTGAAAACATCTACTCACAGCTTACCTCCGGCGGCGATACCAACTACACCAAAAATGAGTTCACCGATAACAAGACCTACATAAACGAAATGCTTGACAACCGCCTGAACAAGCCTGCTGTCCTTATGGTCCCCGACGGCACCTGGACTGACGAGGTCCATTTCTCTCCTGCCTCCACCTTTGTAAACGACCTTAAAGAAGTGTTCAGCAGGCGGGTCACCAAGTCCGGGGGTGCCTCCTTCGGTATCAGCAGCGACAGCGACGACACTGCATCTGCTGCCGAGACCACTATGGCAACAGCTAAGGCAATAGCTGAATGATAAGAAATAAAGGGGTTTTATAAAATGAAGCTAATGGTTTTGATACTCAACAAGCTTGAAGCACTGGAATACCTGCTGGAGGGATTTTCAGCTGCCGGCATCGGCGGAGCTACTATCATTGAATCCTCCGGTCTGGCTATGACCCTCAACAAGCTTGACAGCTCATTTGTCAGCTCCTCTATCAGGGCTTTGTTCTCCAGCTCCAACGATGAGGACAACCGCACGGTGCTCTCTGTTATCCGTGACGACCAGCTGGAAATAGCCAGAAAGGTCATCTACAGCACAGTCGGAGACCTCTCGATGCCAAACACCGGCATACTGTTCACAGTTCCCATAGACTTTGCCGAGGGCATTCGCAAGAACCGGGGCTCTATAATGAGCACCTCTGCGAAGGCCAACGAAGCCGCTCCGCAAGCCCCCGCCCAGCAAAGCTCCTCCGATGAGGCCGCTGAAACCGCCGCTGATGACACCAAAAAAATCTGAATAAAAAGCTTGCAGCCCGGCATCGAAAAGTGCCGGGCTGTTTTTGATCTGTAAGCTTTTGTGCTCCTGATAATTACAGGCTCTCCTTCCGGCGGGGGCCGTAAGCCCTGCCTGCAAGGACGATATATTTTTGCTTTGTGGCTAAGCCGCCGCGAATATGGCGTTCCCGTTTGTTTAATTCCAACAGCTCATGCACCTGCTTGTAAAGAGCCGGTGCGGTTTTGGGCAGACGTTCTGTCAGATCCTTATGTACAGTCGATTTGCTTATCCCGAAGTGCTTTGCCGTTGACCTGACGGTGGCATTATTTGCTACAGCATACTCCCCCAGCATTACGGCACGTTCCTTCTCTGTCTCTGTCATCATTCTCAACTCCAATACGTAAGGTTGTATTAGAGTATATGCCGGCAGCTGCTGTAATATGCAAAGGCCGCACCCGAAGATGCGGCCCTGACTATCCTAATTAGTTATTCTGTTATACCAGCGGCCCATAGAAAAGCTGCACCCAGCTGCCGGTTGAAGCGTCGTGGGCGATGCCTATGGCGGTAAAGTGGACGCCTAAGATATTGTCTCTGTGCTTGCCGCCGTTCAGGTAGGTGAACATCCAGCCATGGACCTTTTCATCGTCGGGAGCGTTAGAGGTGTCTTTGTAGTACATGACCTCCTCGGCATTTTCAAAGCCCCAGGCGATATTCTCCGCAGGCCAGCAGTTCCAGTCCTTCATCACTGAGTATATCAGCTCGATAGAAGCAGTGCCGTCCGGCCTGGTATGGCTGAACTTACGGTCTATCTCCTTAACTCTTATCTCCGCAGCCTCGCAGAGCTCCTTGCAGAGAGTAAGCTCCTGCAAGCCTGCATTGCGGCGTTCCTTGTTCACAAGCTCCAGCACCTGCATAACGTCCTCACTGCCTGTGCAGGGAGTGATAGTGACCTTCTTCGGCTCCGGTTCAACATACACCGGTTCAGGTTCCGGCTCAACATACACCGGTGCCTGAGTATATTCCTGCCTCTGAGTCTCCTCATAATAAACCGGCTCAGGAGCCTGAGTGGTGGTGGTAGTAGTTGTAGTAGTTGTTGTTGTGGCTTTGGTAGTTGTTGTAGCTGCGGTGGTGGTCTTAGCGGTGGTTTTTCTGGTATAGGGGGCAGCAGTGCCTCCGGTAACAACAGAGATCTTAGCTGTTCTCTTGGCAGTTGTGCCGGTGGTAGTAGTTGTGGTGGTGGTCATAGCGGCAGGATCAGCAGTGGTCACAGCTGAGGCAGACTCATTGCCGGAAACGTTGTTCCCGCTGCCGATGTTTCCGGAATTGCCGGACGCATCATCATCTAAACTTTTGCTGGCGGACAGGATTATCCTGTCTGCATAATAGTATTTCCCGTTAGCCGCACGGCCGTAACTGGAATAGATGTTATCCGCCGGTATCTCATAGGAGCCGCAGGAGGCAAGCCCTAATGCCATAACAGCGCTCACAAGCCCAAGGCCCAGACGCAGTTTCATATTTTTGCTGTTTCTGCTCATAGCAGCTCCTCCTTTCGGCTATATTATCTTACTTTAAGTATAGCACTTGATTTTTCGTTTGTCAATCGTGGATAATATTTGTTCAATATTGTTAAGGGTTTTGTCATATTTGCCTAAAATAGATTTTTGTTTTAACAAATAAACAGGAGGCAGCCGCAGCCGTCTCCTGTTTAATATTATGTTTTCTGCCTTAACTCAATAAATATCTCTGCATTGCAGTGTAATCCAGCATATTGATCTTTCCGTCAGTGTGCATATCGGCAAGCTGGTTCCAGGTGTATTCCGGTTCAAGAAGCAGCCTTTGCATCTTCACATAGTCCCGCATATTGATTTTGCCGTCAGCATTAAGGTCGCCGTAGTTGTATTTAAAGGGGGTGCCGGCCTTAACACTGCCGTCGTAGATATATCCTGTCATGGGGATACTGTTGGTATTCGCATCAGCGAGCTTTTCCACCTGCTGGCGGGAGAGTATCATATTTTTAAGATACTTTGCATCTATCTTCCCCTCATCGGAAAGCTGCTTTATGTAGTCATAGCCCACCTTGCCTGAGATATACCAGTTTGATGTGAGGTAGCTGTCGGTTGTGGCCTCCCACCTGTCATTAGCTTCACTGTATTTATATTTAACAGGCTTGACTACCGGCTTTATCTCCTCGTAGTACGGGTCTGTCTCAAAGAACTCCACGTTCATGAGCATTATATTGCTCTTTGGGTGATCTTCTAATTTGGCACCCATTTCCCAGACCTCATGGCTGTTGATGTATCTTCCGTCCACCCAGCAGTCCGAGCAGTGACCGGGGTTCCCGCCCCACATCTGCTTAGCGCCGACAGTGTTTATGCTGTCTCCCGGCGAGGCGGTGCCGTCGCCCTGCTTATAAAGATAGGTATAACCGCCTGCTGTGCCTCCGTAGATACTGGTAAGCAGCATCAGCTTGACCCAGGCACCGTCACCGACGGTGTCGGTTATCTGCTGGAAGGTCAGCTCGTCCTCTGCGTAGAAATCATTTTCTATGGTAAGGCCCATATATTCCCTGAGGAGATCTGTAAGCCCGGAGAGGTTGTTGAAATAGCTGTCGGTCTTTCCGAAATTGAACCTGTGCAGTATCTTATCCTCGGAAATTGCCTGACCCTCGCCTTCTCCCTGGCCGCCGTATTTTTTGGTCTGTCCGTTATAGGTGACGCTTATCATGTAATGGCTGTAGCTGTCCCATGTGTAGGTGGAATCGGGGGCAAGCTTCTTGGCAACGCTTGCCATTGTCGAAGGGAAGCCTATAGAGTCGGCAAAATACGGATAAAGATACCCGGCAAAGAGCTTTTTATTGTCTGTGCGTTTGTAGGGCGACTGGATATAGAACAGCTGATCTGCATGGGGCGAGTTCGAGAGCGCCCAGTTTTCTCCGGGCTTTTCAATATTTCCGCGAATATAGGAGCGGCTGTACAGGCATATCGAGCCGAACCCTTTCTGCACAGCGTCCATATTGTCGAAGAAATTGTCCTTGGTAGCATAGGTATCCACAAGATAGTCAAGGGTATTTTTCAGCTTGGGGAGAGTTATTTTCTTATTGAGCTCCTCCCACTTGTAGTAACCGACTATCCGGTAGGTCTTGAACCCATCGGAGGAACTGGTGGTCTCGGTCAGCTCACCAATATTTGAGGTATCACCGGCGTCCTTGAGCTTTTTGTATTCCGAGTAGCTGATCTGCTTTTTATATTGCAGCACCACCTCACCGCCGTCGGTATTGCTGCCCTTGAAGATATACCCGCCGTTTACTCTGCCGGTGTCCTTATTCTCATAATCCACATCAGAATAGAGTATCATTTCCTCGTCCCAGGAATCCCAGTTGATCTCAAGGGAGCCGTAAGCGCCGTTTTCAGCGTAGACAGTGCTCTTATCAGCAAACCGGAAGGTCATCGGGTCGGGGTTATCTGTCTTGACATAAAAATAGGTGTTAAATGGTTTCAGCAGCGGAGTTACAGTATATGAATAGCTTGAGGCATCGGCAGCCTCGGCCTTTATCTCCCCGCCGAAGGCATCGGGAGCAGCAAGCGGCAGAGCCAGCAGCAGTGCCGACGCAGTTATTGTACTGATAAGCCGTTTTAGCATCATTATATGACCGCCCTTTCTCTCAATATAAAAGTATTGGCAGAGCCTCCCCTGCCAATACTAATTATACTCTTTTATTATTGACTTTTCAAGTTATTTGCCAAAAATCAGCAAGCTGAACATTTTCAGTCCTCTGATAATATGCATGGTGCATAATCAGGGCGCTGCAAGAACTGTCCGGTTGCGCCCGCTGCGCTTGGCCTCATAGAGTGCGTCGTCCAGCTTCACATAAACGCTCATGGTGTCCGGGTCGGGCCGGAAGGAGGTAACGCCTAAGCTGGCAGTCACACTGCCCACGCTCTCAAAGCTGTGCTGCTCTATCCTCCTGCGAAGGTCCTCTGCCAGCTTGAAGGCATCATCGCCGCTGACATTCGGGAGAAGCAGCATAAATTCCTCGCCGCCCCAGCGCCCCACACAGGAGCCCTTGATATCCTTGACCTCGTCGCACATGATGCCGGCGATAGTCCTCAGTGTGTCGTCACCGACGGCATGGCCGCAGGTATCGTTTATCTTTTTGAAATAGTCAATATCCAGCATGATAAGGCTCGAAACCTTATCGCTTTCACCCTCGAACACCTTGGTTATCTCCTGCTCGATAGTCCGGCGGTTCAGCACACGGGTAAGGCCGTCGTGCTCTGCCATATCTTTAAGCTTGTCGTTCATGTGGCTGAGATCGGTATAGGCCTTGTGCAGCTCTGTGGTAGTAGCATACACCAGCTTGGTCAGGCGCTTTATAAGCGAAGCCTGCCCTTTCAGCACAGAGTCGTCCACATGGACGTGCTTTTTGGTCTTGGTCTTGGCAGGACCCTCACGCATGGCTATAGACATCAGTGTGATGTTATACTCCAGAACATTTCCGTTTTTGCGGTCACGGTTCACCTCGCCCCAGGTGTAAAATCCGGCGGTCTCTGCGATCTGCTGGAAGGGTATCATCTCAACGTTTACAAAGTCCTCCCAGAAGGACTTTCTCACAGAGCAGGAATAGAGCAGTATAGCCTCCGGGCAGAACTCGCAGACCTCGATAAGCCTTGCGTCCACCTTTTTGACGATCTCGGCAGGGGCGCCGTAGCAGAGGTAGATCTTCATGCCCTCGGTAACATAGCCTGCCAGCAGCAGTGAACCGTCCTCTCCGACGGATATGGTATGTCTCAGCAGCTCCTCGCCGTCAAGCTCCGCCATAAGCGGGAACTCAAAGGTCTCCTCGGCAAAGTGCTCGTCGGCCTCTATCTGCATATATTTCTCATAGAGCTCCACTGCCGGTCTGCCGTCCACCTCATAGAGGCGGTTCTCGTCCGCCTTGGTAACGCTGAAAGGCACGCCTAAGGTCTGCCAGCCCACAGACTTATCCACCGAAATATGGAAATCCTCGCCGGCATAGGTTATCATAAAGATCATATCGCTGTAGAGCCCGTTGTGGTCGAAAACAAAATGCTCTGAGGACTCCATAGAGTGGCCGCCTGCATAGCCGCCGAACACCTGTATATCTCTGCTGCACCTGCTGATCTCCTCAAAGAGGGCACGGGTGTGCAGATTAGTTCCCGGCATTAAAAATTCCAGCGCTTTGCAATGGGGAAGGCTGTTTGCCAGCCGGCAGATCTCCACTCCCAGCTCCTGCTCTCTGCCGGCAGCCTTGGCAAACCTGTGAACGCATATATCTGCGCTCTCAAACATCATAGCAGAGATCAGGACGCCTCTGTCCATAAGGCGTCCGTTCTTGATCTCTCCGGCAGAGATGCTGCCTATGATCTGGTCGGTGTCGAACATGGCGCTTATCCTGCGGGAGATGCTCAAAAGCAGCTCCTCGTCCAGAACGCCGCTGTAGATATGGAATAAAATGCTCTTGTAATTATTGCTCTTAAAATCTGCGAGGATACCTGATAGCTGCTCTCTGAAATCAAGCTCGCTTACATAGCGGACTGTTGATTGCTTCATGAACCTTGCACTCCTTTTATTTTTATATATA
>CADBTF010000077.1 GCA_902797485.1 uncultured Ruminococcus sp.
ACCGCCAGCAAAGGAGTAAGATAGCGGAAATTCATAGTGCAGGTGGCGGAATAGGTATAGCAGAAAAGATAAAAATAGTACATATCAAAGGCCCAGAAAACGCCTAAGAAAACCTTATACGGCATTTCCAGCTTAGTATCTTTCTTAAAGAAAAAGAAAACTATCGCTGCAACCCCTATGAGCGCCAAAACTACCCCAAGCCAGAAAAACACTGTCGGGAGAACAGTATTCCCTCCGGGAAAATTCTGCTCTCTGATGCTCTCTCCGAAAAGTGAATTTTTCAAAATAGCAACATTGGGATTGTATTCTGTAAAATCGCTTCCGTGATCAAGCCAATTAATAAATACTGGTGAAAACTGCTTGGGCGACAGATCAAAGAGGCGTTCAAAAATCCCCATTTCTATTTCCTGATTTCCTCCCACGTTGGGAACATAGGTTATTGAAAGCCCCCAGACTATCTTATTCTTTATCTGCCACCAAAGGGCTAAAGGCACGCATATGACCCCAAACACTATATACTGGAAAAAGAATTTTTTGAGCTTATCAGCGTTCCTGACAAACTGGATCAAAAACAATACAGCAACTGCCGGTGCAATAGTTCCGACATTAAGCTTTGCCATCATGCCGAAGCCTATTGAAAGTGCAATGGGTATAATATGCTTGGTATCCGGCTGCTTGAACCAGCGGACGGTAAAGAGCATCGTCAGAACCGTCATCAAAGCCGCCAGCTGGTCATTATTTATAGAACCGGATGATAAAATATAAGCCGGGTGGAATGCAAACAGTGCCAAAGGAAGCAGCAGCGACTTGCCGGAAAAATTAAAAAATTTCAGTAACTTATAGACGATTATGACTGCTGCTGCAGAATAGAATAACATCAGCATTTGCAGGGATTCTCTGGCAGCATCATGGCTGGCCCCTAAAACATTTTCAAAAAAGCTTATCCACGCCGCAGAGATCGTATGGTGAAGAGGCGGGTGATAGTACTGCCAGCGCTCCAGCGGATTAAAATCCGGCAGATGCTTGTTTTGTATCAGATATTCAATATAGCTGGCGTGCCCGCCGCCGTCATCAAAAAACCATACGTCATTCTGCCGTACATATTTTCCGGTGTACAGCACATAGCAGAACTTTATGGAAAAGCTCAGCACCATTATAGTTAAGGCATTGTGAAGATCTGAGCGCTCCTTATCGCCTAAGGTCAGAAACCAAAACATGATACCAGACAAGGCAAAACCAAAAAATATCCATAGCGCTGCCCGGTTAGTTTCAAGAAAAAAATGTGACAGAAGCAACCCGATGCTTATAAGAACAGCCTCCGAAAAGGCGAGCTTTTTCAGGTCAAACCGATCGGTGCGATAGCATAGATACAAGATCACAGCCGGTGCTGAAATGCCCATTACAGACCACACGATCCTGTAAGCACCTGATATATACTCCTGCGCACCGAAGCTGAAGAATGTAAACACCACTACGATCAAAAAGCTTATCAAAAAAGGGTGCTTGCCAAGTACGGAATATAATCTGCCAAGCTTATTAAAAAAATTGTTATTACTTATTGAGGCCATATTATTTCTTCTCTTCGTGATACTCTTTTTCAGTGTTTACATTCCAGATCTTCTGCTTATCGTTAGTGCCCGCTGCGATCTCCCGTGCAGCATAAATACCGGTAAGCATAGAATGGTCCATATTGTTATAGCGGTGCTGGCCGTTTCTGCCGATGCAGAAAAGATTATCATATCTATCAAGGAATTCAACTACTGTATCAAAATGCTTATAGGTGTCAAAGTAAGCGGGATAAGCCTTCTTTACACGTTCACGGTGCCAGTCCAGCACAGCGCCTTTCTTGATAACCCCCATTTTTCTAAGCTCTTTAACTGCAAATTTTGCAGTATCCTTCGGGCTCATGTTCCAGAATTCATCGCCCTCATTACAGAAATATTCAAGGCCTATCCACACGGTGTTTTCAGGGTCCTTAACCAGATAAGGAGACCAGTTATTGAATATCTGTATCCTTCCAAGCTTTACACCCTTATCCTGAACATATATCCAGCAGTCAGGCACAATATCGCCAAGAGTCTTGATCTTGGTCTTATTTACCAGCTCCAGCTTATTTACAAGCAGCCCGACGGTAACAAAATCTCTGTAAGGCAGGCCCTCGGCAACTTTTCTGACCTTTTCGCTGATTTCTTCGCCCTCCATAGCTGACACAAGATCCTTGACAGGCATAGAGGAGATAAAATAATCTCCCTCAATAGTTTTTTCACCCTCCGGTGTGCTGCACACTACAGCCCTGACCTTTCCGTCCTCAAGAATAACACGCTTGACACAGTGCTTCATCAGAAGCTCTGCTCCGTTTTCAACAGCAGTATCGACCGCCCTCTCCCACAGGTGTCCGGGGCCGTACTTAGGGTACCAGAACTGCTCGATAAGAGAAGTCTCCACCTTGGTGGGTCTGATGTGGAACAGCTTCATGAACATATCCTTCAAAACTGCCTTGACAGACAGGCCCTTTACACGCTGGGCTCCCCAGTCAGCAGATATTTCTCTTGGGTGCCTGCCCCAGAGCTTTTCAGTATAGCCCTCAAAGAACATACTGTAAAGCACCTTGCCGAAGCGGTTGATGTAAAAATTTTCAAGATTGGTCTCCGGCTTTTTGAAAACACAGCTCCAGAGATAGCTGAACCCAGCTCTGACAGTTGTGAAAAAGCCCATGTTCTTTATGGTCTCAGGCTTTAAAGAGATCGGATAATCAAAGAATTTTCTGTCATAGTAAATGCGGGAAACTCTTTCCCGGATAAGCATAACATTATCTTCAATATTCGGGTCAGGGCCGTTTTCTGCCAGAGGCTTTTCCCTGCCAAGCTTTTCATCGTCAAATGACTGCTTGCCCTGCAAAGGCATGATCTCGCTCCACCAATTCATGACCTCCTCAGACTTTGAAAAAAATCTGTGGCCGCCTATGTCCATTCTGTTCCCATGATATTTCACCGTCTGTGAAATACCGCCTATAACAGACGAGCCCTCAAGTATAGTGACCTTTATATCCTTATCCTGCTTCAGCAGCTCAACAGCAGCAGCAATGCCCGCAGGCCCGGCTCCGATCACAACTACCTTTTTCATTTTTGCTCCTCCTTTGAATTGTTTTTGTTAAATATAATAAACTTTCTTGCAGCAAAATTCCACACAAACACTATAGCCGTTGATACCAGCTTTCCTATCAGATAATACTTGTCCTCCGGAATAAAGCTCAGCGGCTTACGAGGTGCTATTATATCATCAAACACCCAGATGATCAATTCGTTTATCCCCAGCCCGATCACACCGATAAGCGCAAAGGCAGCAAATTCAGCAAGCCGGTTTTCGATCTTGGAATTCTTGAATATCCATAGTGTACTCAAAATATAGTTAACGGCAAGCCCCAGTATAAATGAGATTATCGCCGCCAGCTTGGCATTAAAGCTGAACACCTCTACCAGCAGGGCCAGCACGCCGTAATCAACTACGAAGGCAAAGCCGCCCACAAAAATATATCTGAAAAACTGAATAAACGTATTATCAGTCTCGCCGGAAAATAAATACTTGATCTTCAATGATCTGCACTTCCTAAATTTTCTATATTCTATTTTATTATACCTCATATTATTATAAAAGTCAACAGAAACGTTCAAAGCTTGTTAATTGTTA
>CADBTF010000078.1 GCA_902797485.1 uncultured Ruminococcus sp.
ACAGTGCTGCTGCAATGCTGCCTAAGCCTAAGCTTGCAGCGGCTGCGCCTGTTGAGGGGTTGTCGCCGGTGTTGGCAGAGAGGCTCCGGGCGGTGGTGGTTGATGCGGCAGGTGCAGCATCTGTGCTGCCTGCGTCTGATGAGTCTGCGGGCTGCTGGCTGCCGGAGGTATCCTCAGAGCTTGCGGGCTGCTGCTCCGTCTCAGCGGGCTGTGCTGCGGGAGCATTCACCTCAGAGCCGTCAGAGGCTGCCGCAAGAGTGTCATTGATATAGAGATAGTAAACAGCATTTTCGTCCAGCTCCGCAGAAGCATAAACTATATGGTCAGCGCTCTTGGGAGCAGTTGCAGAGTAGAGGACAGCTCCCTCTGCGTCACGAATTTCTATCAGGTCGTTGGCGCTGATAGTGATAGCAGAGCCGCCCTGCTGACCGGGCATCATGCCGCCCTGCTCACCCTGCTGCCTGCCGGGGAATTGGCCCTCTTCGCCCTCCGGGAGTTCGGGGCGTTCGCCCTTTTCACCCTGCTGTCTTCCGGGGAACTGGCCTTCCTCGCCCTCCGGGAGTTCGGGGCGCTCACCCTGCTCGCCCTGCTGCCTTCCGGGGAACTGGCCCTCTTCGCCCTCCGGCATTTCAGGACGTTCGCCTTGCTCTCCCTGCTGCCAGTCCTGAACCTGACCTCCGTGCATTCCGCCCTGACCCATTCCGCCGCGGCCGCCGAATTCAATATAATATCCCGAGGTGGGGACACCAGCCATTTGAGAATATCCCACACCTGCTATAGTTCCGCCGGTGTAATTAAAGGAGCTTCCGAAATCGCCGTAATCCAGAGCGGCGTTGCCGCCGTTCTCAGCGCCGAACACCTCGGTATAACCGCCGGAAACGTTCAGGTCGCCGTTGGAGTCCAGACCGTCACCGCCTGCGTTTATATACCAGCTGCCGCCGTAGATGTTAAGAGCGTAGCTGTAGTCTTGCAGGTCGCTGTTGGCAGCGTTGATGCCGTCGTCATCGGAAATGATGCGCCCGCTTCCTGAATAGAGTTCAACAGTTGCACCCTCAAGGCCTTCGTTTGATTTTTCAATATTTATTACAGGACCTGTGGTGCCCTCGCTGCCGATCTTCAGAACATACTCTGCCTTGATGCCGTCGTCTCCGGCATTAACTGTTATATTTCCACCGCTGACATTCACGTTCTCACCGTGGACAGCATCATCAGCAGCAGTCACGCTGACAGTTCCGCCGTTTATGTTGAGAAGCCCCAGTGATACCTCGTCGTCATCATCAGGGGAGGCCTTGATGCCGTCATCAGCAGACTCAACATTGATGCTGCCGCCGTTTATCGTGAGAGTGCCGTCGCTGGCAAGGGCGTTGTTGGCTGCCTTGACATTCAGCGTGAAGCTGTCCGCATCAGAGGCACCGACGGTAATGTTAGCCTCCGAGCCGCCCTTGATGCCGTTCTTGCAGGCGGAGCCGTCAGCAGTCAGGGTGCCTGTTCCGGTGAAGGTCACATTGGCACCGGACTTTACCTTGATAGCGGCGCCCTCAAAGGCATCTGCAATGTCAGGGTCCTCTGAATCCTCATTGGCAGGGTCCTCCAGATCGGTTATCACGTTCTCACCCTCGATCACGATAGTGGCTTCTGAGGTCTTGTTCACAGAGATCGGAGCAGATGTCGTCGAAGTCAGGTGCAGGTCGGAGAGCACCAGTGTAACTCCCTCTGTGCCCTTTTTAACTTTAACAGTGCCCTCTGCACATTCGCCGGAAACTACATACACGCCGGCTTCGTTGATGGTCAGGTCGGTGCCCTCGATCTTGAAGCCGCTGCCTTCTTCGTTCTCGGCGGTTATCTCGGTGTCTGTAAAGGTAAAATAATTATCGTATTCCCCGTCGTAGGCAGAGGCTGTAAAGCCTGCGCCGGAAACAGCGCAGCCGAATACCATAGCAGCGGCTGCGGCGAAGCTGAGTGCTTTTGATGTGATGATCCTTGCTTTCATATTGATTGACCTCCAGATATTTGTTATTGTACTTGTAATTATATCAGCACTACCTTAATTCTACTTTAAGAGCTGAAAAGATTTTTTCACTCCGGAAAACAAAGCGCAGATCAACCTGACTGAATTTTATACCATAAAAAAGACCCGCACGCACTTAACACATATCGCCGTAAGCGATACATATTTTGTGCGCAGCGGATCGTGTAAGCAGAATATATCCTGCGGCGGTTTAAATCAGGACTTTTTCAAGCCGGAGCAGGAAAAGCTTTTTGTCCACCCCGGCGGCGTAACCCGTCAGGCTGCCGTCGGAGCCCAGCACTCTATGGCAGGGGATGATGAGTGAGATCGGGTTATGCCCCACCGCCGAGCCGACTGCCTGAGCGGACATTCGCTTTATGCCAGCCTGCTTTGCAAGCTCCTTTGCGATCATTCCGTAGGTGGAGGTCCGGCCAAAGGGTATGGTGAGCATTATCCCGCAAACGGCACGCCGGAAGGGTGTGGTTTTAAGACTGAGGGGCGGAGTGAAATCAGGGGCCTTGCCGCTGAAATAAATATCCAGCCAGCGGAGCGTCTGCTCGAATACCGGCAGATAGGCTTCTGTGTGCTCGCCGCTCAGGGTGTCAGCAAAGTATTTCTGCCCGTCAAACCACAGCCCTGTCAGAGCAGTGCCGTCGCTGGCAAGGGTGATGCCCCCTATGGGTGAGGTGCAGTGATAGGTGTATTCCATTTTAGGTCCTTATCAGATAAGCTCTCTGATCTTTTCTGTGAGCCGCTCACAGGCAGCCTTGCTCTCGTCAGACAAGGGCTTCTTTCTGAGCTGGCCTATCAGTCTGAGGTATGCCCAGAGCTCAGCTTTTTTATTAGCCCTTTCAAGCTCTGCCTCGTCGTCGGTTTTAAGGTACTGCCTCATAAAGCTTTGATAGAAGGTCTCCGCAGTTTTTGCAGAGAAGCCCATAAAGTCCTCTATCACATTCGGGTCAAGCACCCCGTAGCCCACATAGAAAAGATACATACTGCTCAGGTCCACGATCGGGTCACCTACAGACACCCTGTCAACATCTATGAACATAGGCTCGCCGTTTGAGAGGAACACATTGCCGGTATGCAGGTCTCCGTGGACCAGCTTGTTGGTAGGTGGGAGCTCATCTATTATCCGGAAGAAGCGGCTTTCCAGCTCACTGTCAAGCCTGGCCCGCTTCACCCACTGCCTCAGCTGCTGGGAAGCATCGGGGAAAAGCTTTTCGTCATCGGGCTCTGTGCTGTGTATTTGCCTTGCAAGCTCTGCCATGATGCCGGCATAGTAATCTATGTGCTCTGGGCTTTTGGCAACAAGCTCTGAAATGGTCTTGGCGTTGATAAGCTCGAACATAGCACCGTAGCCCCTGCCTACAGAAACTATCCCGAAGGAGATAGCCGTCGGCAGCCCCATTACAAAAATGCTCCTTGCCAGTGCGATCTCCCGCTCAACGTCCTTGTAGGTGTTTTTCTCGTTGTAGACCTTGACTATCAGCTCGTCGTCGTAGCGGTATACCTCTGCCTTGGCACCCTTTCCGATGCGTTCGCAGCCCTCAACGCTTATCTCCCGGTACTCCTTGTACTTAGCCTTTGAGGAATCAAAGGTGCCGGGCCAGATATAGTTTATGCGGTCAATGTATTCCTTGTAGGAGCCGGTCTTGTTGAGCTCCATTTCCACATACTCTGCTATAGTCCTGTAATACCAAAGCTGGCTGGCAGGGTCCTTCTGATGCAGGTTATCCCAGAGCTTGTCGCCCAAGGCGCCGTAGCTTCCCGCAAGAGAGCGCAGGTTTGAGAGCTTATCCGCAAGCCACAGCATCTTCACGCCTGCGTCGGTGCTCTGGCGCAGCTTTTCAAGGCTTTGCTCCTTTCTCAGCTTCCAGGTGGCAGCCTTGTCTTCGCCGGGGTAGTCATTTTCGGTTTCGGATTCCACCAGCATGGCAACTCTTTTGCCGAAGCGCTTTTCGATCTCCTTTAAAGTACCGTCAGTATCCTCAACGATATCGTGCAGAACACCTGCGGCGATTATCTCCATGTCAGTCGTCATGGTGGAGAGTATCTGCGCTACCTCAAGGGGGTGCAGTATAAACGGGGAGCCCCCCAGCTTTCGTACCTTCCCCTGATACATGACTGTTGAATAAATAATTGCTTCCTCAAGCAGATTCATAGAATGTCCTCCCAAAGAGAATGATCTTGATGTGCGGTCTGATGCTTATTTTTTTATATGCTCAACGAGATTGACCGCAAAGCCGGAGGGCGATCTCAGAACTGCGGATTTTGAGCTGGGTGTCATTACAGCATGGTCTCCGTAGAAATTCTCAAAGCCGCGGGATATGAACATTTCATAAGCCTCATCGAAATTGTCAACATTGATGCGGATAGATGTCACGTCCTGGGGGAGCTTGAAATCCGGCTGTGAAATGTCGATCTTAAAGCCGGTATCGTTTTTCATAACGATACCCATTGCATCGTGCTCTCCGATAGCTTTTTTTGTATGGGTCTTTTCAAAGCCCAGCATCTCAAAGAGCTCCACCAGTTCATCAGCATTGTTGGTGATTATCTGCGGGTTAAAAGTTGTGATCTTCATAGTAATTTCCTCCTGTATATTGTTTTTGATCTTTGTGAGTTATTATTCAGCTGCCTTCTTCAGGCCCTGTGCTGCCAGGTGGCAGCCTATCATCAGCAGTATCATTATAAATGCTGCCGGCAGAAGCTTGTAGAGATGCAGCAGAACATTCGAGAAGCCGTCAGTGAGCATTGTTCCGAGAGAGCAGCTGCCGGCAGGCATACCGATGCCCACGAAGCTCAGGAACGCCTCAAGGAATACCGCTGCGGGAATACTCAGCATTATCTGTGTTACCAGCTTGCCGGTGATGTTGGGCATTATCTCCCGGAAGATGATGTGCCTGTGGGCGGCGCCGAGTGTTCTGGCAGCCTGAACATATTCCAGCTCCTTGACCTTCATAACCTCTGCCCGGGCAATGCGGCTCATCTCTATCCAGCCTGAAAGCATCAGCGCTAATATTATCGAGCCCATTCCCGGCTGCAGCACCAGCATCAGAAGCGTCACCACCACCAGCGTAGGTATGCTGCCGATAACGTCAATGACCCGCTGCATGATTATGTCCGTCATTCCGCCGAAATAGCCGGAGATTATACCGTAGTTCATGCCGATGATAAGGTTTATGGCAGTTGCGGCAAAGGCTATCAGCAGTGAGATCCTGAGGCCCATAAAGGCTCTTGCGAACATATCCCTGCCAAGGCTGTCTGTTCCGAAGATATAGTATTCGTCGGTGATGCCCAGCTCCTCATAGCGGTTCACCTTTATTTCTCCGTCGGTCTTGTAAAGCGTTTCGGAGCCGTCCAAAATGCCGATGGAGGCCAGCCCCGGAACTCTCGGGGCGAGATTGGAGCGTTCAAGTACCTGATCGTCGTAGCTGTGTCCGGAGATATACGGCCCGATAATTGCCAGCAGCACAAGTATAACTAAGATCACCAGCCCTGCCACCGCAGACTTCTGAGCAAAGAACCGCTTTCGCATATCGTTCCTGGAGCCGGTGACAGCCTCGCTGTCGGCGGTGTTTTTAAACTCGGCAGGGGCGGGAACAAAATCTGTGTCCTGCGGAGTGTAGATCGCAGTATCTGTCATTTTATCCCCCTCCTTTATTCCGGTTTCCCGCCAAGGCGGATCCGTGGGTCAACAATGCAGTAGACAATATCCAGCAGCAGCATTACAATAATATATAGTGCTGAATACACAAAGCTCAGCGCAATGACTACGCTGTAATCGTTGCTGCTGATAGCGGTTGTAAGCAGGCCGCCGATACCGGGGACTGCAAACATTTTCTCAATTACCAGTGAGCCCGTCAGCAGTGATACCAGCAGCCCTGCCATGACTGTCACCACAGGTATCAGCGAGTTCCGCAGAATGTATTTTACCATGATAGTGCTGCTTTTCATGCCGGCGCACCTTGCCAGCAGCACATAGTCGGACTTCATTACGTCCTCCGCCTCCGAGCGGGTGAACTGCCCGATGACCGCCATGACCGAAAAGCTCATTGCCATGACAGGCATTATTGAGGAATAGGTAGGTGAGCGGAAATCATAGAGCAGAGGGAAAAGGTTCCACTTGTAGCCCAGCGTCCAGGAAAGGAAGATCGCAAACAGGTAGGAGGGAACTGCTATCCCCAGCAGCACCATAAAATTAAATATCACCTTAACGACCTTGCTGCGGAAGAAGGCTGTTACAAGCCCAAGCACCACCCCAGCCAGCGTGCCGAACACAAGGCTCATAAAGCCTATCCTCAGCGTCACGGGGAAACGTGTCACAAGCAGGGTGGTGATAGGTGTGTTCGGAGCTATAGAGTAGCTCACTCCGAAATCGCCCCTGAGCATATTGCCTATGTAGCGGAAAAACTGAACTATCACCGGCTGGTCGAGGCCGTAGCTCTCCTTCAGGGAGGCTACCTGCTCGGCAGTAAGCTTGGCGTCGTTAAAAGGGGAGCCCGGCATGAGCTGCATCAGCAAAAACAGCACCAGCAGGATAACGAACAGAATTGCAACCGAGATGAGTATTCTTCTTCTTAAATATCTGCCCATTATCTCATCTCCTTTTTAAGATCGTTCACGACTATCTCAACACCGGTAGGTGTTACCTGCAGCCCTGAAACTCCGTCACAGATCATATATCTCTGCTCACCGCCGAAAAGCGGTATCAGGGCTATATCATTCATGAGCATCTCCTCAGCTCTGTGAAGCATCTCATCACGCTCTGCACCGGACATGGACTGGCTCTTGTCATAAAGCTCCCTGAATTCCCTGCCGGAATAAAGGTTGTTCTCGCCGCTGCCAAGGCAGGTGGTAAACAGTGCTGTTGGGTCTGTGAAATCCGGTACCCAGCTTTCCAATATCAGGTCATACTTTTCGCCGGAACTCATTCGCTTGAGCCATTCCTTGTCCGGCAGGGGAGTGAGCTTTAATTCCAGCCCCGGAAGGTGGTCCTCCAATTGCTTGGCAACAGGCTCTGCTATCCGGGACTGAGAAGCCGCATAAACAAATTCGATCGGGAGGCCGCTTACACCCAGCTCTTTAAGACCGTTGGCCCAGTACTCCGCTGCCTTGTCAGGGTCATAGCCCATCTGGTCGGAATAGAGCTTCGGGTCAGCGGCGAAATCCTGCCCGTTTGTCTCGGTATAAAAATAATCCGGCACAACTCTTTCAAGAGCTTTAAAGCCTGACTTGAGAACATTTTTCGCTATGCTGTCCCTGTCTATGCTCTTGGCAATTGCCCGGCGTATATTCAGGTTTTTAAGGCTCTCATTGAAGCTGTGGTCTATATCTATTCTGTATATCTGCGCAGTGGGATAGCTTACCATGTGGGGGTCTCCCTCTGCAAGGTCAGCAAATTCGCCGGAGATGCGGAATATATCAAGCAAGCCGGTCTCATAGCACATAAGCGCCTGCTGGGTATCTCCCACGACCTGTAAGTTCACTCCGGAGAGCTCAACGTTCCCGTTCATGTAGTAGTTCCCGTTTTCGGTGAAATGTATCTGTGAGGCCAGGGGCTCATATCTGTCAAGGACATACGGCCCGCAGCTGATGACTGTGTCCGGGTCCGTACCGTAGCTGTCTCCGCAGGAGTTCACAAATTCTCTGGAGCAGGGGGAAAAGCAGCATAAGGATATGAGCGAATTAATATACGGGCAGGGCTGCTCCAGCTTGATGATAAAGGTCAGCTTATCCGGGGCAGAGACTCCCAGCTCGCTGACTGACAGTTCCCCGGTACATACCTTGGAGGCATTTTTTATCAGGCAGCAGTCTGTGATGAGATATATAGCGCCGCTTTTTGTGGAAGGGTCCGCAAGCCGCTGAAAGGCATAAACAAAATCATCGGCTGTAAGTGGGCTGCCGTTGCTCCATTGAAGTCCGTCTCTGAGGCGGTAGGTGACTGTCAGCCCGTCCTCTGAGACCTCACAGCTCTCCGCAAGGCCGGGCACAAGCTCTCTGTTTGAATTGTATTCGTAAAGAGTAGATGTGAAAAACTTGACCACTGCTGATGAATTGGTGTCTGATACCATCTGAGGGTCTATGGTGGTGGGGGAGGTGCCGATATGGATATTGAGTTCCGTGGCACTGGTGCTGTCTGCGTTGCCGCAGCCTGAGAGCAGCATCACCGCAGCTGCAATGATGCAGAGGGCTTTTCTTCTCAGCTGTCTCATGCTTTCCCCTCCGATCCTGTCCATTTCCTGTATTCAGCATCAGTGCACCATACCTTGTGGCTGCCTGATGCCTGATGCCACACTCCCAGACCGTAGTCGATACCCGCCTTTGAGAGATCATATCTGTTGGTATGCTCTGTAGGCACCACCGGGTTTATTCTCGGTATCGCAGAGAGCAGCCCTCTGGTGTAGGGGTGAATGGGGTCGCTGAATATCTCCTCCGAGGTGCCCACCTCCAAAAGATACCCAAGGTGAAGCACACCTATCCTGTCAGACAAAAACCGTACCATAGAAAGGTCGTGGGAGATAAACAGCAGTGAGGTGCCGGTATCTTCCTTGATGCTCCGCAGCATATTCACTATCTGTGCCTGAACAGATGCGTCCAGCGCAGCTATGCACTCGTCTGCGATTATCAGCTTGGGGCTGCCAACCAGCGCTCTTGCAATGCCTATGCGCTGCCTCTGCCCACCGGAAAATCCCGAAGGATAGCGCCCCGCATATTCCGGCGGTATACCCACCCGCTGCATGGCTTCTCTTGCCAGCTTGTCTCTTTCGGCGTTGTCCTTGCCGATATGCTGTATAGCCATTGCTTCTCTCAGTATCTGCCCCACCTGCTTTTTGGGGTTCAGTGAGGACATGGGGTCCTGAAAGATCATCTGGATATTACGGGTCTTTTCAATGTATTCCTTTTTGCTTCTGATGCCTGTGAGCTCCTGCCCCTCAAAGATTATGCTGCCGCTGGTGGGGCGGTTCAGCCCGATGATACATTTGCCGATAGTTGACTTTCCGCTGCCGGATTCTCCCACCAGCCCGAAGGTCTCGCCGGCCTTGATCTCAAAGCTGATGTGCTCTGAGGCCTTGACTCTCTTTCCCGCAGTGTCAAAGTACATACACAGGTCATTCACGGCAAGCAGGGTGCTGCTGCTCTGTTTGCTCTTGCTTTCAGCCTTCGGCATAGTCCTTCGCCTCCTGCTTCATTCTTTCTATTCTTTCCTTCAGCTCCTTGGGCATTTCTGTTTTCGGAGCTCTTGGGTCTGCCAGCCATGTAGCGGCATAATGGGTGTTCGAGAGCCTGAACAGCGGAGGCTCTGCCTTGAAATCCACAGCTAAGGCGTAGGGGTTTCTCGGTGCAAAGGCGTCCCCGACGATCTCCTTTGAGAGGTCAGGGGGCGTGCCGGGAATGGAATAGAGCTCAGACTTGCCGCCCGAAAGCTCCGGGACAGCGCTGAGCAGCCCCCATGTGTAGGGGTGCCGGGGGTCGTAGAATATGTCAAACACAGTGCCGGTCTCGATTATTTTCCCGGCGTACATTACTGCAACTCTGTCTGCTATCTTTGACACCACTCCCAAGTTATGGGTGATGAAGATGATAGACAGCCCTCTTGCCCGCTGTATGCTTTGCAGCAGGTCAAGGATCCTTTCCTGGATAGTCACGTCCAGAGCAGTGGTGGGCTCGTCGCAGATAAGCAGCTTTGGGTTCTGCGACAGTGCGATCGCTATGACCACTCTCTGCCGCATACCTCCGGAAAGCTGGTGAGGGTACTGCCCCATAGTGCGCTCCGGGTCAGTGATGCCCACCTCACGCAGCAGCTCTATACCTCTGGCATAGGCAGCCTTTTTGGGCATCTTGTCATGGGAGCGCAGCACAGTGATAAGCTGTGAGCCTATGGACAAAGTGGGGTTCAGAGATGTCATCGGGTCCTGAAAGATCATGGCTATCCTGCTGCCGTTTACGGTCCTCCGGCGGACAGCTTCCTTGATCTTTAAAAGGTCTATGGTTTCATTCCCGTCATGGAAGACCGCCTCACCGGATTCAATAACAGCATTCTCCGGAAGTATTCCCATGAAAGATTTTACTCCGACGCTTTTTCCGCTGCCGGATTCACCCACCAGCGCCAGCACTTCATTTTCCTCAAGGCTCAGGTCCAGCCCACGGATAGCGTGAACATCTCCGGTGGGCAGCCGGAATGTTATTTTAAGGTCCTTCACTTCCAGGACTGTTTTAGCTGTATCATTCATATTGCTCATCTCCGGTATTCTGAAATGTCACGTCACAGCAGCAAGGCTTTGATAATAGAAACATTATATCATGTTCAGGGGCTTTAGTCAATAATATTCGGCAAAATTATTAATCAGATGTTAATAAAAAACACTCCCTGATGATGCAGATCATCAGGGAGAATAATATCATTCTGGCTTTACAGCATCTCTGCCTGTCAGTTCTTTTTTATGTGCTTGACCAGATTGATAGCAAAGCCGGAGGGCGATACCATCAGCGTTGCTCTGGAGGAGCCGGTGTCTGTGACCTTTTCTCCCTGAGCGTTCTTGAAGCCGTGGGCAGTCAGCAGCTCGTAGGCCTCGTCAAAATTATCAACGTTCATTCTGATAGCAGTAATGTCCTGGGGTATAACATCGGAATTGGCAACGTCCACATGGAAGCCGTTCCGGTCCTTCATTGAAACAGAGGTTATGTCCTTATCGTTGATGCCGGTCTTTTTGTGCCGCCTTTCAAAGCCAAGCTCCTCAAAAAGCTTGATAGCTGCCTCAGGGTCCTTGGTAACGATAAGCGGGTTAAATGATGTGATCTTCATAGTGATCCTCCTTTTTATTTCTTTCCGGTTTTCGGAAAATATTTTCAGCCTTAAACGGCTGCGGTCAGTCATGCTCCTTGATGTGCTGGCAAAGGTCAAAGGCAAATCCGGAGGGCGAGACCATCAGCGCAGACTTTGAATACTTGTTTTCAACAATGTTGTTTGAGGGGTTCACAAAGCCCTTGGAGGTCAGGAACTCAAAGGCCTCCTCAAAGTTATCAACATTCATTCTGATGATGCTCAGGTCCTGCTTGGTGTTGGCAGTGCTCGCAACATCAACATTGAAGCCGTTTAAGTCTGTCATGCGAATGTCACAGATGTTTACGTCGTTGTTGCCGGCATTGACAATGCTGTGCTTCTTCTTAAAGCCCAGAGCCTCAAACAGTTCCACAAGCTTCTCCGGCTGTGGAGTGACTATGAGCGGATTAAATGATGTGATCTTCAATTAAATCACCTCCTGAAATCAATTTACAATTTGTTCCGTTAAAACGGTATATACATAGTAACACATTATCACTAATTTGTCAATAGCTGATTCATCATTTTGGAAATATCAGGTACTTTTCGACCGATTCACCTGCGCTTGTACGATGCTGCTTTGTGCAGTATAATGTTTGACAAAACGAACAGAGTGTGGTATAATACTACTATCTATTGAAATGGAAAGGAAGCTTAAACTATGGGACTTACTTTGACAGAAAAAATATTAAAGGCTCACCTGGTTGACGGGGAGTTCGTAAAGGGCCGGGAGATCGGCATTCGTATCGACCAGACCCTCACCCAGGACGCTACAGGCACAATGGCTTATCTTGAATTCGAGGCTATCGGTGTGCCGAGAGTCAAGACTGAGCGTTCTGTTGCTTACATTGACCACAACACACTCCAGTCCGGCTTTGAGAATGCCGACGACCACCGCTTTATCGGTTCAGTTGCCAAGAAGCACGGCATTTATTTCTCACGCCCCGGCAACGGTATCTGCCACCAGGTCCATCTGGAGCGCTTCGGTATCCCCGGCAAGACACTTATCGGCTCTGACAGCCACACCCCCACCGGCGGCGGGATAGGCATGATCGCTATCGGTGCCGGCGGCCTTGATGTGGCAGTTGCTATGGGCGGCGGCGCTTACTATATCACATATCCCAAGATCGTTAAGGTAAATCTCACCGGCAAGCTTTCTCCCTGGGTCGCTGCCAAGGACGTTATCCTTGAAGTGCTCAGAAGGCTCTCTGTTAAGGGCGGCGTAGGCAAGGTGATCGAATACTGCGGCGAGGGTGTAAAGACGCTTACTGTGCCGGAGCGTGCAACTATCACCAACATGGGTGCAGAGCTGGGCGCTACCACTTCTGTCTTCCCCTCTGACGAGGTAACTCTTGAGTTCCTCAAGGCTCAGGACAGAGCAGAGGTCTGGACAGAGCTGAAGGCTGATGAGGACGCTGTTTATGATGAAGAAGTGGATATCGACCTTTCCAAGATCGTGCCTATGGCTGCCTGTCCCCACTCACCGGACAACGTCAAGACCGTTGAGGAGATCGGCAAGCTGAAAATAGATCAGGTATGTATCGGCTCCTGCACCAACAGTTCCTTTATGGATATGATGAAAGTCGCCTACATTTTAAAGGGCAAGACTGTTCACCCGGACGTTTCGCTGGCTATCGCTCCCGGTTCAAAGCAGGTGCTGAATATGATCGCTCAGAACGGCGCTCTGGCCACAATGATAGACGCCGGCGCAAGAATACTGGAATCCGCCTGCGGCCCCTGCATAGGTATGGGCCAGTCGCCTAACTCAAAGGGCGTATCCCTCAGGACCTTCAACCGCAACTTTGAAGGACGCTCCGGCACCAAGGACGGGCAGATCTATCTGGTATCTCCGGAAATGGCAGCGCTTTCAGCTCTGACAGGCTATCTTACTGACCCGAGAGAGCTGGGCGAAATGCCTGTGTTCGAGATGCCCAGACAGTTCGTTATCAACGACAACATGGTAGAGCCTCCCGCAGCAGAAGCAGATATGGACAGCGTCGAGGTGCTCCGTGGGCCCAACATCAAGCCCTATCCTGAGACCCACCCGCTGGTGGAGAGCATTGAATGCCCTGTATCTCTGAAGGTAGGCGACAACATCACCACCGACCACATCATGCCTGCCGGCGCAAAGATACTGCCGCTGCGCTCAAATATCCCTGCTATCTCCCAGCACTGCTTCACCGTCTGCGACGAGGATTTCCCCCGCAGAGCCAAGAACCTTGGCAAGAGCATCATAGTCGGCGGCGTGAACTACGGTCAGGGCTCCTCCCGTGAGCACGCAGCCCTTGCACCGCTGTATTTAGGCATCAAGGCAGTGCTTGTAAAGAGCTTTGCAAGGATCCACCGTGCTAATCTTATCAATGCAGGTATCCTGCCGCTGACCTTTGTGAATGAAGCAGATTATGACAAGATCAGCCAGGGCGATGACCTTGCTATCGAAAATGTAAGAGCTGACATTGCAGCCGGCAAGACCGAGCTGACTGTCATCAACAGGACCAAGGGCGTTGAGATCCCTGTCCTCTGCGAGCTCACCGGCAGGACCAAGGACATCATGCTTGCAGGCGGCCTGCTGGACTACACAAGAGAATCCCTCAGATAATTAACAGCTGATATTGTTCAGCGCCGATATGATCTGCGGAAAGGAGAGAGCTTATGGAAAATACTGTGCCGAAGAAATATACCGCTGATGACTTTTTTGAGATGCTCCCCGAAACAAAGGAGCATCTGGAACTCCATGACGGAGAGATCGTTGCACTGGCTTCGCCGAATGTGCTTCATCACGATATTGCGACGGAGCTGTTTACCGAACTGAGAAGCTATATCAGATCAAAGGGGGGAAGCGGCAAGCCGTTTCTTGCACCCTTGGACGTTAAACTGGACGATCAGAACGTTGTTCAGCCAGATGTTTTTGTGGTATGTGACAGGGATAAGATCGACAGCAAGCGCATCAACGGCGCACCTGATCTTGTAATAGAGATCATGAGCAGCAACAGGTATATAGACCTTTTCCGCAAGCTCGACCTCTACTCCCGCCTGGGCGTGCGGGAATACTGGATAGTTGACCCAAGAGACCGCAAGACTATTGTTTACTTTTTTGAGCAGACCGATTACCCGCAGATATTCACTTTTGATGACAGCATACCCGTCGGCATTTTCGGCGGAGAGCTGAGCATAGCCATATCCGGCCTTATCAACGGATAAGGCTTAGAATGACCGCACAGTCTGCCCGGAGGCAGGCAGTGCAAGGAGTGCCGCTTATGGACGATAACAGGGATATCACCTCGACCAATTTTGATTATGATGCTTATTCCGGAGGAAGTGACAGCAGCGTCACCTCAAGCAGCTTTGACTATGACGTTTACTCCGGAAAAAACGCAATGGAATACCTTAAAAAGCAGAATGAAGCCGAAGCCGAGAAAAAGCGTCAGGCTAATAAAACTGCTGCGGAGCTGAAGCGTGAAGCCTACGAGAAGAAATTTGCCGGCATGAGCGCTGACGAGCTTTTCGGTATGCCTGAAAAAAAGAAGGAGCCCGAGGAGGATTTCTCTGATTTCTTTGACGCCGACGAAATAGAGCGCCAGCAGCAGAAGATCAGGGAATTCGAGCAGGAAAAGCATACTGCCCCAAAGCTGGAAAACATGATGCCCGGCGAGGACAGCCAAAGCTCTGTAGCACCGGAATCTCACACAGTTGATGCTCTTGAAAAGGTGAATATCATGATGTCTCACGCCCGCTTTCAGCGTGAGCGTGAGGATCAGATATACCGCAATTTAGGCCGCACCAGATACCACAGGAGCCGCTCTACAGGTGCGTTCTTCCAGCTGCTGTTCAGCTCCATGGACCTCAGCGACAGCGCAGAGTACAGAGCGCAGGCAATCATAACGTATATAATGGGCTTTATTATTGCCGGTGCCGGCTACGGCACCTACTGCCGTATAACTCATAGGGAGATCGGGGCCATGCTGCTTATCTGGGGAGCCCTTGGCGGAGCAATTGCCGGCATCATACGCCGCATAAGTGAGGAAGAAACCTTTATCGAAGCTATCAAGCACAGCATTATAGAATTTGTGCTGCTGGGCGTGGCCGGGTTGATCTGGCTTGCAGCAGCATTTGTCTGATCTGTATGATCGTTAAGCTGCGGTGACCACTCTAAGGTGCCCCGCAATAAAAATATAGGAGGTAGATACCAATGGCAAAGATCCAAATGAAAACACCGCTGGTCGAAATGGACGGAGACGAGATGACAAGGATCATCTGGCAGGAGATCAAGGATATTCTTCTGACACCTTATATCGACCTGAAAACCGAATACTATGACCTGGGCCTTGTTCACAGAAATGAGACCAACGATCAGGTGACCGTTGATTCAGCTAACGCTACCAAGAAATACGGCGTTGCTGTAAAGTGCGCAACTATTACACCCAATGCCGCTCGTATGCCCGAATATAACCTGAAGGAGATGTGGAAATCCCCAAACGGCACTATCAGAGCAATGCTGGACGGTACTGTGTTCCGCACTCCTATCCTGGTAAAGGGCATCACCCCTTACATTCCTACCTGGACTAAGCCTATCACCATTGCCCGTCATGCCTACGGCGACGTTTATAAGAATGTTGAAATGAAGGCTCCACAGGGCTCCAAGGCAGAGCTGGTGCTCACTGATAAGGACGGCAATGAGACCCGTGAGACTATCTTCGATTTCAAGGATACCGCCGGAATTATCCAGGGCCTCCACAACCGTGAGGATTCCATCTCCTCCTTTGCAAGAGCCTGCTTCAACTTCGCTCTTGACAAGAAGCAGGATATATGGTTCGCTTCCAAGGATACTATCTCCAAGAAGTATGACCACACCTTCAAGGACATTTTTCAGGAGATCT
>CADBTF010000079.1 GCA_902797485.1 uncultured Ruminococcus sp.
CTACTGTCATATCGTTATAAGTAAGCATTACTATCAACTGCGGCATTTCCTTCATTTGTTTCCTCCATAATTATAATCTGCATAATATCAATTATATTATATCATAATTCGACAAATACGTCAACCATCATAATACTTAACTAACAGTGATCGTTGCAGCCCTTAACTTTAAGCCGCTGAAACAGATGATGAAACGCTTGCTGAGATAAGGCAGATAACAAAGAGCCTTTATTCCGATACAAGCTTGCAGCTTCTGAAATCGGCTATCCTGTCATTATATGCTTTGAGCGACTGCTCCCTGAAAACGCATTTTGCGTCGCTGACACCCAGAAGCCCCATGATGTATTCGGTGAAGTATGGGTTCATTACAAGCAGCGGGCCCACAAGGCTCGTCAAAAAGCAGTTGCCGACGTGTATGCCCTCAAGCATCGACTCCTTGTTTATCCCCGAGCCCCGTTCTACCTTGGCAAAGTAATTGCTGCTGTTGTCACCAAAGACCTGTGTGAACTGTGTTTTGAAGCCCAATAGCTCATGCTCACCGAACCTGCCCAGCACAAGTGTGTTGTACCTCTCAAACAGCCTCTGCTCAGCGTAAAAGTCGAACAATCCCAGACACTCGAGATGTTCTTTGTTATCTTTTTCTATGTATTTATATAGCACTTCCGGTGCGTTGCCTGTGAACAGCACCACTGTGCCGCTGTCGATCAATGCCTTCAGCCTGTCACCATAGGGCTTGAGGCATTTTATTATTTTTTCCTGGCTTCTTTCGGAACAGGCACCCATATATATCATATCGGGGCTGCCTGAAACAAAGGCAGGTACATCATTCAGCGAGGTGCTGATGAACTGTGCATCGGGAAGGCATTTTTCCAGATACCTGATGTTGCCAAGATCACCGAAAAGGTTGCACTGTTCAGGATATAGCACTTCGATCTGCATTGTTCATCATTTCCTTTACTTTTGCTTTTACAGTGTCCTTATAGCTATCCATATACATATTAAACAGAATGTAGATGTTTTTGGTATTGCTAAGCTCCAGCAGCTGTGCTGCATCACTTTCAAGCTCGGTGGTTTTTATCTTGTCCTCCGGTACACCTGCTATAAGCAGGCTCAGATGCAGGTCATGGGCACGTTTGCCTGCAATTATTATCTGCTTGATATTATCCCCGGCAAGCACATCAAAATCGACCTCATAGTACCACGCCGTATTTTCGGAGGATTCCTTTTTGTCAAAAAAGCCGTCCCACAAAAGCACGACCGATGTGTCGGGGCTATCCTTTACCACGCTGATCGAGCGGGAGCAGGCTATGGGGTTGTATCCTTTTGCCATTATGCACCTGAGAGTGCGCCCGTTGATCTCATCTATCTCATATCTTGACCTAACTACCTCTATCTTTTTTAATGAAGCTCTCAGCTTATCCTCACTCAGTCCGAATGTTCGCAGTGCTGTGATAGCAGCCAAAGCGTTATAAAGACTTATAATGCTTTCACAGGGGACATCATAGTATTCTCGGACTCCCTTATTCATCAGCGTTATGCTGCTGTGCCCGTTGCCTGTCCGAACTGCCGATATCATCTCAACATCAGCCTTTGGCGAACAGAAGCTGCACTTTGAACAATGGGCTTTGCCTATATGGTTATAGTGGAGGTAATCATATTCGAGCGGTGAGCCGCACAGGGGACAAACAGTTATATCACGCACTATGTTGAACGACGGCTGCTCGCCCTCCAGGGGCTGCATTGCGAAATATGTCCGCTTGTTATCCTTTTTGAGTGATGAACTTATAAGATCGTCTGCGTTGAGAATAAGATGCGTCCTGTCAGGGATACTGCCCTCAAGAATATCAAAAATGTACTCAACGTGTGCATTTCTCCTATAGGAGTCACGGGTCAGGTTTGTGACCACAAGTAAATCAGGCTCAATATATGGGTAGATCTTTGCAGCGCTGCGCTCATCTATTTCCAAAATGCAGTATTTCTTTTTTGCTTTGCCGGAAAGTGTGCTGTCCTTCAGAAGAGCCGCACTGATACCGGTATCGACATTTCCGCCGAAGCTGTTATTCGTACAATCATAGCCGTTATCGGCAAGTATATCGTGAAGCATATTGCTTACGGTAGTTTTGCCGTTAGTGCCTGTTATAGCAATTATCTTTTCGGGCTTGTCTATATATTTAAGAAACTGAGGGCAGATCGCAAGCACAACTGACCCCGGAAAATTGGTCGCACGTTTTTTTAGAAGCCTGAGAACTGCAATACTCATCTTTCCGCATATTATCGAAAAGTAAAAACGTATGGGTTTCATTAGTTAATATTTTCTCCATAAAATTGTTATAAGTCCATTTTTAACTATACTACAATATTATGTATATTTCGACACTAATATATGAATAGATGTATAATTAAATCAAAGGAGTTGAAAATTAATACTCTGTTTTATGAATGGTCACTATGCATCCGTTGAGGCAGACATTTTATTGCTCGTTTACCGCAACTATCTCCTCCTCGTCATAAAACAAAACAGTCGGACTCAAAACCCGGCTGCCGGATCATAAAGTATAATTTGTTTTTGACAGCGTAATGTTTTATGATCGAATCAGGAAAAAATACGGTTGTGAAGTGTATTGAAATCCTTGGTCACTGTGGAGCTGCAACTCCTCAGTGACCTTTTTCTTTCCCTTGTCTGCTTTTATCGTGTTCAGAACAAGGTTTATGTTCTGAACGGTCGATGTCTTATATTGGGTTGGAGCCTCTTGAAATGCTCACAGTCAAGGAGTGTGCCGCACTTGTAAACGGATTATCCGAGCACACAGTTCGTCAGCTTGTCGTACAGGACAAGGTTGCCTATGTAAGATCAGGCAGCGGAGTAAGGGGCAAGATATTGGTGAGCAAAGCGAGCCTGCTTAAATATCTGGGTATAGCAAGTTGATAGAAAAACAATAGCCTTATCGGGCAAGCAGAGATAATTCGTGTAAATGCGTTTTTTGCAATACTTGTTTTCACCATA
>CADBTF010000080.1 GCA_902797485.1 uncultured Ruminococcus sp.
AGCCTGGATCTTCCAGTCGCACATGGTCGGAGTCTGCTTGAATGCAGGGCCGTCAGCGATAAGGTCCTCACGGACGATCACGATCTGAACGCCGGCAGGTCCGATATTCTTCTGAACGCCGCCGTAAACCACGCCGTACTTAGAAACGTCGATAGGCTCAGACAGGAAGCAGCTGGAAACGTCAGCTACCAGGATATGGCCCTTGGTATTTGGCAGCTCCTTGTACTTGGTGCCGTAGATAGTGTTGTTCTCGCAGATATAAACGTAGTCAGCGTCCTCGGGAATGTCAAGGTCTGAGCAGTCGGGGATATAGGAGAAGGTCTTGTCAGCAGAGGAAGCAACTCTTACTACCTCGCCGTACTTCTCAGCCTCAGCAGCAGCCTTCTTAGCCCACTGGCCGGTGATGATATAAGCAGCCTTGCCGTTCTTCATCAGGTTCATAGGCACCTCAGCGAACTGCAGGGAAGCGCCGCCCTGACGGAAGATGACCTTGTAGTTATCGGGAATGTTCATAAGCTCCCGGAGATCCTTCTCAGCGTCCTTGATGATCTCGTCATAGGCCTTTGAGCGGTGGCTCATTTCCATAACAGACATACCGGTGCCCTTGTAATCGAGCATTTCGGCAGCAGCCTCCCGGAGCACTTCCTCAGGAAGAACAGCAGGGCCTGCACTAAAGTTGTAAACTCTACCCATTTTTGATTACCTCCATGTTTTGTAAAATAAAAAATCAACATTATTATTATATTACTTTTCTCTTTTAAAGTCAAGAGACAAAGGGCAGACTTTTTTATTCAACCGCAGATTAATTTTGCAATTTTTGACCTTAAATCCTGCATTTTGACCCTCAAACCCCGCAACAGCGGGATTTAAGCAGGGTTTGTAAATTTTTTATAAATTTACTGGCAGAACGTGCATTGACTTATATTTCCGCCAGTATCACCGCCGCAAAGACAAGGCCGCAGCCGGTGAGCTCGGCCGGAGTCAGCGATTCGCCGAGAATAAGCCAGCCGAACAGCGCCGAGAATACGGATTCAAGGCTCATTATAAGCGTTGCAGCTGTGGGGTCGGAGTGGCGCTGGGCGGCTATTTGCAGGGTGTAGGCCACCCCGCTGGAGAGCACTCCGGCATAGAGGATAGTCAATCTTGCATCGTAGAGCGCCCCAAGGCTCGGGGTCTCCAGCGCAAGCATCGGCGCTAAGGAGAGCAGCCCCGCAGCCGCAAACTGGATGGAGCTCATCATCACCGGCTCCGCACCCTTTGAAACAAAATGGTCTATCACCATGATGTGTACAGAGAAGCACACAGCGCAGCAGAGCACCAGCAGGTCGCCCTTGCCGACGGTAAAGCTCTCCTTGACGCACAGCAGGTAAAACCCCGCCACTGCGATCACCACACACACCCACACCTTCGGCCTGACCTTCCTGTGCAGGAACAGCCCCAGCACCGGCACTATCACCACATAGAGTGCGGTGATGAAGCCGGCCTTGCCGGCGGTAGTCATGGTTATGCCCAGCTGCTGCAATGCCGATGCAGGGAAGAGAACGGCTCCGCAGCAGAGACCGCCTGTCAGCGTCATTTTGAGGCTGTAACTGTTCTTCTGGGGAGACCTGCGCCTTATGAGGCTCATCACCGCTATGACCGGCAGCAGCACCGCAGCGCCTATCACCGACCGGGAGAAATTATATGTAAAGGGCCCCACATACTCCATGCCCTTGCTCTGCGCCACAAAAGCGGAACCCCAGATCATTGCCACCAGAAGCAGCGTCAGGCCGGAAATAATTTTTTTGCTCATAGACATTGCCTTTCAGAATATTTTTTTGCTGCGAAGCATAAGGTGTATCAGTCAATGCACAATGCACAATGCACAATGAATGTGGCGCTCTGCGCAGTTATGCCCATTCGGGCGCCGTAGTGAGTGCAGGAGGACAGCTTTTGTGTCCTGCGGTTACTTTGTTTTTTCTGACGTTCTTTAACACTTTCTGCGGGCGTCCTCATTTTGGTGTTCTGCCCGGAGAAAGGGGCCTATTATTTTTGTCTTTGAAACATACCCGGTGAGAACGCCAAAGTTTCCGCACCGCACTTACTCTGACAGGACGTCAGAAATTGTGCATTGAAAGCTATTAAGGGCGCAGTATTTTATAAGCTTTCACCCTGATTACGGGGGCCGCATAATTGTGCATTGATAAAGTGCATTGAAAATAACGGGGAGGTATATTAATGGACCACAAACGTGTATTCCTGCGCTCGGCGGGAGTGATAGCCGGGCTGGTGGTGCTGCCCCTTGGCATATGGGGGTTCTCACTGGCGGCGCCGGCTATCTCTGATGTCACCGCTTACGGCGCCGCTCTGACGCTGGGAGGCTCTGCATATATTGCAAAAGCCGATACCGGGCGCTCCGGCCTGCTGATAGGCGCACCTGTCAGCCTTGGCTGCTTTGACCTTGAGGCCGCTCCGGAGGAGATACAGGTCCGCAGCAGTGTGCCCCTTGAAATACCCTCGGCCAAGCCCTCGCCGGAGGTCATTGCCGCCATTCCCTATCCCGAGAACATGAACAGTCAGGACGGCCCCATTCTGAAGCTGAACTTCGGCCGCTATGACACAGACCAGTATCTTGATCTGGACGGCGGCGGGCAGGTGAGGAACGGCTCAGATGAATACACTAACGAGGAGCTTTATTCAGAAAGCAAAAAGCCCCTCGATTTCTCAACGGAGATAACCGAGGGAGAGCCTCTGGTGCTTATCTACCACACCCATACCACCGAAAGCTATGAGCCGGAGGACAGGCCGTTCTACGATTCCGGATTCCAGAGCCGGACCACCGACCCTTCAAAGAGCGTAGTCGCAGTAGGAGATGAGATCTGCCGCCAGCTTGAGGCCGCCGGCATACCCTACATTCATGACACCCTGCTCCACGATTACGTCAGCTACAACGGCGCCTACGATTCCTCCCGGGCCACAGTCAAGGAGCTGCTGGCAAAGTACCCCTCCATCAAGGTGGCACTGGATATTCACCGGGACGGCCTTCAGCGTGAGGACGGCACCCGCCTTTCGCCGGTGGCGGAGATAGACGGACGTGAGGCTGCCCAGATCATGATAATCTCCGGCTGCGACGACGGTTCCCTCGGCATACCGGAGTACATCAAAAATTTCCATTTTGCCTGCGCTTTGCAGCAGCAGCTTGAGGGCAGCTTCCCCGGCCTTACCCGCCCCATACTTTTTGACTACCGCCATTATAATCAGGACCTGACCTCAGGCGGCTCTCTGCTGATAGAAATGGGCAGCCACGGCAACAGCCTTTCTCAGGCGCTTTACTCAGGCGAGCTGGTGGGCAAAGGGCTGGCAAAGGTGCTGACGGATAATTGACAGCTATTGTTTGTCCATAGCCTCGATGCACTCCTTCAGCTGCGATGCCGGTATCAGATAGCCGTAGCGGAAATGCTCAAAGCGGTTGAATTCCGCTCCGATGTTTATGCCCGCAACAGTCAGCCCCTCATTTATGGCAGGGCCGCCGCTGTTGCCGTTGGAGATGTATGCGTCATGCTCTATGACATTGTCTGACTTTTCGCTGGTGTTCATTTTGTCAGCAAAGCTGACCTCTTTAAGCCCGGCGGTGACTGTGCCGTAGGTCGGGGTCAGGAGCCTGTCGTCTGACATTCCAAGGCACATCAGCTTGTCGCCCTTTTGAGGTTCGGCATCTGCAAAGGTCAGGCAGTCGAGCTCCTCCTCTGACTTGAAGCTGATTATGGCTATGTCTGCATGGGGGCTCACATATTCGATAGAAGCATCACTGAGGGCCTCATAGAAGCTGTCGTCAACTGACGCTATGCCCGCTGCTGCCCCTGCACCGCTCAGACGGCTTTCAACGGTCTTGGTGCTGTAGACCTTGTAGCTTGCGCTCTTGCTGCTGACGATATGCGCAGCGGTAAAGGCATAGTACACCCCTGCATCTTTTCTGAACACAAAGCCGCTTCCGCCGGCTCCGTAGCTTTGTTCGGTTTTCGGGATAATGCCGATCACAGCCCCGCTGACCTTTCCGAGGTCCTTTTCCATTTCAGGGAATACTCTGCTTCTGCAATCATTCTCGTGAAGCACCGGCATAACGAACAAGGTCGTCAGCAGCACTGCTGCCACTGCCACTGTGCAGACAAGGGTAATAATGATCTTCTTCATAGCTTGCCCCCTAAGCCTTTGGCAGAGTCAATACATCTGTACCTTCTCTGCAAAATATATCCTGTACCATACCAGGAATGTGAACACCGTCCAGATCTTGCGGGAGTAGTCATATTTGCCGGAGCGGTGAACATCAAGGAGCTTCACCAGCTCACTTGTGTTAAAGAATTTTTCTGCATCAGGTGAGGTGAAATAACCCTTCACCAGCTCATAGTATTTGTCCTCTTTGAGCCATACCCTTATCGGCACCGGGAAGCCCAGCTTGTCCTTTTTGGCTGTCCGGGGAGGGCAGGCCGCCAGCGCAGCTATGCGCATAGCGTATTTGGTCTCGTCCTTGGTAACTCTGTGCTTTGTGGGTATCTGCTCCGCCAGCTCCATTACCTTTCTGTCAAGGAAGGGCACTCTCAGCTCCAGAGAGTGAGCCATGCTCATTTTGTCGGCTTTAAGGAGAATGTCTCCGGTCATCCAAAGGTGCAGGTCAAGGTACTGCATCTGGGTCACCTCGTCGTTCTGACGGCACTTATCATAGAAAGGCTTGGTGACAGCCTCCGGCGCAGGAGCACCGGTTCTGATCTTCAGCAGCTTCTTGCGCTCCTTTTCAGTGAAGATATAGGCGTTGCCGATAAACCGCTCCTGCAAGCTCTGTGAGCCTCTTATCAGGAAATTCACACCGTGCTTCTTGGGCAGATGCTGGGCTATAGCTCCTATGCCCCGTCTTATGGGGCGGGGTATCCTGTTGTATTTTGCCATGTCAGCGGGGTTGTGATAGATATTGTACCCGCCGAAGATCTCGTCGGCCCCTTCACCGCTCAGCACCACCTTGACCTTCTCGGAGGCCAGTCTGCACACAAAGAACAGTGCAGCCGCCGCAGGGTCGGCAAGAGGTTCGTCCATGTGGTACTGTATCTTGGCAAAGCTGCCCCAGTATTCTTCCGGACTGATAACGTGAGAGAAGTTTTCCTTGCCGATGTATTTTGAAAAATCCTTGGCGTAGCCTATCTCGTTATACTTTTCGTCCTCGCCAAAGCCGACGGTGAAGGTCTTGTCCACGTTTGCCACTGCTGCCACATAGCTTGAATCCACTCCGCTCGAAAGGAAGGAGCCTACCTCCACATCAGCGATCTTGTGAGCCTCCACAGAGTTCCTGAAGGTGTCTGTGATGCGGTTCACCCACTGCTCAAGGTCCGGCTTATCGTCCGGGGTGAACTTTATCTCCCAATAGCGCTCAACTGTGAGCCTGCCGTTTTTATAGGTGAAGCAATGGGCTGCCGGCAGCTTGTATACGTTTTTGAAAAATGTCTCGTCAGTCACCGAATACTGGAAGGAGAGATAGCTTTCCAGAGCGTCGGTGTTGAGTTCCCGCTTGAAATGGGGGTGCTCAAGGAAGCTCTTGATCTCGCTGCCCCACATAAGGGTCTCACCCATCCGGGCGTAATAAAGGGGCTTGATTCCGAAGAAATCCCTTGCGCCGAAAACAGTGCCGTCCCGCATATCGTAGATCACGAAGCCGAACATACCTCTGAGCTTTGTGAGCATATCTCTGCCCCACTGCTCCCAGCCGTGGACCAGTACTTCGGTGTCTGTCTCTGTGGCGAAGCTGTGACCGGCCTTGATGAGCTCGGCTTTGAGCTCCTGATAGTTATAGATCTCGCCGTTGAAGGTTATGGCGACTGTCCTGTCCTCGTTGAATATAGGCTGGCTGCCTTTGTCGGAAAGGTCAATGATCGAGAGCCTTCTGAACCCCATAGCGATCTTATCATTGACAAAGCAGCCCTTGGAATCGGGCCCCCGGTGGACTATCCTGTCCATCATCTTATTGATGATCTCTTCTGCATTCTGCACATGGTTAGTGAAGCCGACTATACCGCACATAAAAAATACCTCCCATGCAAGTTTGACTTGCACAAATTTCATAAAAGCGACGCCATTGCCGACTTTACCCTAATATTATACAGCAAAAATGAATCAATGTCAACAGCCAGATTTAGTTGAGAATTTACAGCAGACAGAGGGCCGGCCTATGCTGAACAAAAGCCCGGTTTTATATGGCGCAATTAACCATTATATAAAAATTAACAGATTGATATTGATTTTAATATGGGAATGTGTTAATATTGTATAGAAAGCATAATGTATGCCCTTGTGACTTGATTTAAGTCAAAGGTTATCAATTATCTATTTGAAAGGAATGTCAAATAAATGGCAGATAAAATGTCAGCCGCCGAGGCATTGAGCTACAGGCGGGAAAAAAAGGCAAGCAACAAAAAGAAGCTGCTTATCCTGGGAGCTGTTCTGATCGCTGTTGCTATTATAATTTCTATCATTACCTCCATTCAGGTGGTGAGCAACAGCAAGCGTGAAAAGGCCAAGGCTATAGTCGCTCAGGTGGATATAAACTCCACCTATAAGCAGGCAGAGTTCCTTGATGGTGACGACTGGGACACTGACGGCGTGGCGAACGGCAAGGAAGAACAAAGCGGCACAAACCTGCAGAATGAGGATACTGACGGCGACGGCCTCTCTGACGGCGACGAGATGACTCTCGGAACTGACCCTCTCCAGCCTGACACCGATAAGGACGGTATACTGGACGGCTATGAAGTAATGGCAGGCACCGACCCTAAGAACAAAAAATCCGACGGCACTACCGAGGACTCCAAGCGGGAGGTCACTCTGAGCCGAACTGTGGGAGATGTTACCGCCTCCATTACAGGCAACCCCAATGTGGCTGACCTGACTATCGAGGAATTGAAGCTCATGAGCATCAGCTCCAACTCCGGCCTTATCTCCAAGGCCTATGACATCTACACCGATTTCTCCTTCAAGGAGCTTTCTATCACCTTTAAGATCGACGAGGAAGTCCTCTCCAAAACAGGGGCCGGCCTGAATGATGTTACTGTGCTGATGTTCAACAGCGGAGACCGCTCCTACTCTACTATCCCCTCTGACATTGACAGCTCCGCAAAGACTGTTACCGCCAAGATCGACAAGCTGGGCACCTATATCGTGGGCGTTGAGAAGATCGCCAATCAGGAGCCGAGCTCAAATATCGCTTTCCTGATAGACAACTCCGGCTCTATGTATGCGGATTTCACCGGCTATGACGTGGATTTCAAGCGCCTGGATTTTGCCGGCGAGCTTGTTGACTGGCTGGAGGGCGACTATAATTTCCTGATCTCAAAGTTCACCGGCAGCTATACCAAGCTGGCAGGATTCACCAGTGATAAGGAAGCAGTCAGGTCGGCTATCGAAAGCATCAGGACCGGTCAGGAGACCTTTAACGGCACCCACAGTCAGACCGCTCTTGCAAGCTGCATTTCAGAGTTCACGGTAGATAAGTCCAAGAAGCAGCGTAATGTTATCGTTTTCCTGACGGACGGTGAGTCCGACGAGGTCGGCGGAAGGAGCCTTGAAGAGCTGGTGGCTCTTGCAGACGAAAAAGAGATCACCATAATGACAGTCGGTTTGGGCAGGGATATTGACAGGACCTGGCTGCAGCAGCTTGCTGCAAGGACTGACGGCAAGTATTACTCCGCCGCTGATGCCGCAGCGCTCTCTGATGTTTACAAGCAGATACAGACCACCCTTGATTTTGATATTATCAGCTACAACAACAACGACGATAAGATAGAGGGCTACTCCCTCTACAATACCGGCTTCAAGCCGGATACCAACGGTTTCTCCTTCAAGAATTTCCGCACCACCTCTGCGGCGGGCGTGGATTTCGGCATGGCTGTATTTGCAAGAGACTGGTACCTTGGAAGCATCAAAACCTCCCTTGGAGCTGTAAACCCCACTGAGGACAGCAAGCTCAAATACAACGCTGCCGGCTACGATTTCTCCGGCACCAAGCTTGAGGAGCAGTACAACAAGCGTGACCCTCTGAAGAATGTGCTCCCCACCGCCTTTGCAGGAGAATTCAGCGACGCTAAGAATTATCTGGATTTCTCCAGCGGCGGCTCCATCCTTCAGATCTCTGACGAGGCATTGGAGGAAGCAGAAAAGGCCGGCTGGAAGGCTCATGAATTTGCGATCAAGGGCAATAACATTGACTGGAACACTGTTCAGCTGCTCTGCCTTGATGTTGCCAACTCCTTTGATGCTATCAAGTCCGCCTACTCCGACTGGGAGTCACAGCTTTATGCAGCGCTCCACACCCTCAATGCTTTGCAGTGGAACGATCAGGAGTATGAGTTCAAGCTCACCAACGGCGATGAGGGCTTTGAAAGGCTAAAGACCCTGCTGGCACAGGGTGAGCCGGTGGTCACCACCATTGACGACACACACACAGTCAACACCATAGGCCTTATCCAGGATTCCAACGTTCACCGCCAGTATATCCTTCAGGTGTATGACAGCAACTATCCCGGAAAGGTCAAGGAGATCTATCTGAAGCGCTCTCCTGTCGGGAAATGTAAGATCGTTGACGGCAAGGCAGTGCTTGAATCCACCTATTTCACCTACTCTGCCACCTACGAGGGCACACAGATCGGCCTTAGCTTCTCTGATGTGAAATACTGATACTGATAACAAAAGCTCCGTCGGGCTCAGACCGGCGGAGCTTATTTTTGTTATGACAGCAAAAACCGCACCGGCAGATCCGATGCGGTTCAAAGCAACGATCAGAACATTTTAAACATAATGTTGTTGAGCATACTTTCGAGGTATTCCTGACGGCCGGAGCTGAGGGAATCAGTTACCTCGCCCTTTTCGAGAGCATACTTTTCAAGGTCCTCCATAGTTACCTTTCCGTCGATGATATCCTTGCCGATGCCGGTGTTCCAGGAAGCATATCTGTCTTCAACGAATTTGTCGAGCCTGCCGTCCTCAATGAGCTTGACAGCGATCCTCAGACCGAGAGCAAAGGCGTCCATGCCTGCAATGTAGCTGTAGAAGATGTCCTCCTTGGTGTAGCTGCCGCGGCGGGCCTTGGCGTCGAAGTTCAGGCCGCCGTTGGTGAAGCCGCCTGCCTTGAGCACCTCATACATACAAAGGGCAGCGTCGTAAACATTGGTGGGGA
>CADBTF010000081.1 GCA_902797485.1 uncultured Ruminococcus sp.
AAAAAAGAAGAAAGAATAAATAAGAAATAATAATCTTTGAAATATGTCCGCAAAGCGGACACCGAAGAACTTCAGTTCTTTTTTATTTCTTTATTCTTTCTTCTTTATTATTTTAGCGGTGGCACATACAAAGCTGTAATTGTCAAATACTTCTTTATCGCCACCGCGCTTTTGGAGCAGGCTTTCTTTATGCAGGCTGTCAATTGATAAGCAGTGCCAGCTCCTCCTGTGTGAGCGAGGGGTGGAGGGCACGGTTTATGGCAGCAGCGATAACTGCGCTGCTGCGGCTGATGAGCTCGTCAATGTCCTTCGGAGTGACTATCATGCCCCGGTGCTCCGGCAGCAGGCTCCCTCCGGCGGCCTCTGCTATAACAGAGCAGTCGGTGACAGTGGGTATGCCAATGGCACAGGTGGGAACACCAAGCGTTTCAGAAGAAAGCTCCGCTCTTGCATTTTCGACTCCGCTGCCCGGTGAGATGCCGGTGGTACACAGCTGAACAGTGCTCCCAAGGTGTGACAGCTCCGAGCAGGCCAGGGCGTCTATCACCAGCACCAGCTCCGGTTTCAGCTCACGGCAGAGGGCCTTTACTATTCCGGCAGCCTCGACACCTGTCTGGGCCATAACCCCCGGAGCGATAACGCTGACCTCAGAGAGAGAAGAGGTGTCCAAGTCAAGGGCAAGCCGCTTGATGTGGCGGGTGGCGAGTATGGAATCTGCTGCCTGGGGGCCAAGGCTGTCCGGAGTGATCTTTCTGCTGCCAAGGCCCACCACTAATGTGCTGCACGGCAGGGGAGCAAGTCGGGTGAGTTCACCGGCTATGCACTCGGCACGGTCACTCATATCAAACAGCAGGTCGCTCAGGCGTCCGGAGCTGCATTTCACAGTGACATATTTGCCCATGGGCTTGCCTATCAGCCCGGCGGCGTCGGGGGTGGTTATTTCGATCTCTGTGATCTCAAAGCCGGCAGACCTGACTGTTCTTTCCTGCTTGATAACGCCCTTCAGCTCACCGCTGGCACGGGCCTGCTGTTCAGCCTCCATAGCAAGGTCAGTACGCATATTTTCAACTCCTATCTTAACTTGTGGCAGCGCTTTTATGTAAGCTCGGCTGCCCATTGAGGCTGACTGTCATTTTGTACAAAATGGGGAGGCAAAATTCTTCAAAATTTTTTGCCCAGCCTCTTGAAATCCGGCGGAAGCTGTGATATAATAATTGCTGAGGCTTGTTTAAGTGGCTAATTGCATTTCCTCTCAGTCGTGCAATTAGTTTATGCGAATAAGTGATTTTTATTCAAAATACTGAGGGAGGTGTCGGTAATGCCGAACATTAAATCCGCTAAGAAAAGAGTTAAGGTCATTGAGGCTAAGACTCTCAGAAACAAGATGATCAAGTCTGACCTCAAGACTGCTCTCAAGAAGGCAGACGCTGCTGTTGCTAACAATGCAGAGGATAAGGCTGCTGCTGTAAAGACTGCTATCAAGAAGGTCGATATGGCTTGCACCAAGGGTATCATCCATAAGAACAAGGCTGCAAGAAAGAAGTCTCAGCTTGCTAAGTCCCTGAACACTTGATTTTATCAAACGCAGAGCCGGCGGTGTCTCCGCCGGCTCTTGTTATTTTGACTAATAGTTCAAAACAGTTTTGTGTAATGTGACGAAATTTTAAATTGACTATTTATTTTTATTTAAAGATGTTGTATAATAGTCATAGAAATTTTCAGGAGGCGTTTGCTATGGATTTTAGAGAACTGCTTGATAAGGCCAGGGACCTTGAATTTGATGATATTTTCCCCTTGAACGATAAGGACGCAGATGTGCATAACCTGCTGGTCACTGTCGGAATATATCTCGGAGCACTTATCTTTGTGATCCTTCTGATCGTTCTGCTGGGCCACATTACTGTCCTGGGTGTTATTCTGTGGATAATCGGTATAGTTGTAGGTATCTACTCGCTTATCGGTATGATAGCATTCCTGCTAAAGTTTATGAAGTATAATTAGTATTTTGGTATTACCGAAAGTCCGGATGGCACATAGCCTTCCGGATTTTTTTATAAAGCAAGGCGGCGCTTCTCAGACGAATGGGAGAAGCGCCGCAAAAAGCACAGTAAAGATGTAAGCTGATCGAAAGATCACATATGGTTAAGGTCAATATCGTCAAGGTTGAGGGCAGAGGTATCGATGCCGTCCATGTCGCCGGAGGTGGGTCTGCCGGAGGACTGCTCCTGCTGGAGCTGCTGCTCGGCAAAGCTTGTTTCAGCCTCCTTGGCCTGAGAATGCTGCCTTGGGTTCAGGGGAACATCGAATATTGCTTCGGCGCCTGTGGCCTTGGGCCTTGCAGGGGCCTGCGGACGTCCCGCCCTAATATTGCTGTCACGCTCGTCATTTTCCTTCTTGACTTCCTCGGCTCTGTTCTCGCCCTGACACATTGCCGGCACAGGCAGCTTGAACATACCGTAAAGAGTGGCAATAAAGCTTGCGTCAACCTTTAGATTCTTTACGAGCACAGTTTCCTTGCGCTGATTCTTTCTTGGGTTTATCATCTGGGAATACTTGACGGTTATATAGTTCTCATCGAAATATCTGCTTCTGCAATAGGTCAGAACATAGTGCTTGTCAGGGGTGGCCTGAGTTATGGTTATGATCGGCATAGAGAAGATATATTCAGGGTCCCGCAGGATATTGCTTTTTACCATTGCGTAGTTGACGCCCTGGCCGGTCATATCATCAAAGTGGAACTGGGGCATGGGCTTTTCCTCGACAGCCCAGTCGTCCTCAAATTCAATAAAGGGATATTCAGCCTTAGACTTGATAAGCAGCAGAGCCGGGATCATAAGGAAAGCCAGCTCAGCTATCCAGACTACCCAAAGCACAAAGCCGTGTACGTTGTCACCCTGAGCGTCTCCGAGGCCCCAGCGGTGGCTGGTGATAGTCCATCTGCCGACGGAGTTGATGTTTTTGATATCAGAGAACAGCTCGCCCGGGTGGACCATAAGCCAGATGCCGGTGCGTGCCTGCATACCTCGGTAGTTGTAAAGGAAATCATACATGGTCATAGAGCCGGCGCTCTTGAGCTTTTTAACGCTTTCAAGGATCTCGTCAGAGGTGGAGCCGAAGATGTTTTCAAGCATATCTCCGTAGCTGTTGCCGAGGACATTTGTAAGCATTGTGACAGATGAAAGGGCTTTAGCGGCGTCTGAATTATCGCCGGCCAGCTTCATGGCTTCCGAAACCGAAGCTTTGATGTCTACAGACTTTGCGATCTGTATCGACATAAGGAATTTGTCGGCGTCCTCTTTGGTCGTGGGGAGTGGCACCTCAGTGCCCATGAGACCGTCATAGAATTCGGTGAGCTGGGTGTCCTTCATATCGTCGTAGATGTATTTGTCGTAGTCTCTGCCGACGTAGATAGCCCACTTTGCATAGTTGACGAATATCAAAGCTACAAGCGATACTATCATAACGACTGTGGGCGCTCTGAGCTTGTAGAGCTTTACAAATACTCCGCCGATAGCACCCAAGCCGAAGCTTACGCCCAGCGCCAGCAAAATGTTCAGATAGATGATCGGAATAAAGGCGTTGAGTATCAGATAGAGCCAGGACATTATCAAGCCCGCCGCAAGCATTGAGAAGAACATCAGTATGATGCCGACTACTGAAAACTTGTTTGAGGGCTTATAGGTTGAATTGTTCATTTTCATATCCCACCAAATACTAAAAATTTTACGTTTCTATTTTAACATATTCTTCTAAAAAAAGCAATACTATTTGTCAAAATAATTTTAAATATTTTTAACAAATTTATC
>CADBTF010000082.1 GCA_902797485.1 uncultured Ruminococcus sp.
ATCATAGGAATTTTTTAATCAGCTTGGTTTCCGTCTTTTCAACCGCTTCTGCGATCAGCGGCTCAAAATCAAAGGAATCCTGCGCTTTTTCCACATCTTCAAGCACCGGCCTTGTCTTTGGGTGCTTGGGAGTAAATACTGTACAGCAATCCTCATAGGGCTCGATAGATGTCTCAAAGGTGCCGATTTTTCTGGATATTTCCACTATCTCGGATTTGTCCATTCCAATGCAGGGGCGCAGCACCGGCATACGGCAGGCTGCATCTGTGCACACCATTGCGTACATTGTCTGGCTTGCCACCTGCCCAAGGCTCTCGCCGGTTATCAGGCAGGCGCAGTCCTCACGGACGGCAATGCGCTGGGCTATCTCCATCATCAGCCGGCGCATGATTATCGTGAAAAGCTCCTCCGGGCATTCGTCCCTGATAGCCTCCTGAATTTTGGTAAAGGGTACACAGTGGAACCTGATGTCTCCGCAGTAGTCAGCGATCTCACAGGCCAGCTTCTCGACCTTCAGCCTTGCCCGCTCGGAGGTGTAGGGGGGCGCCTCAAAATGTATCGCCTCCACGATAACTCCCCGCTTGGCGATCATATACCCTGCCACCGGCGAATCTATCCCGCCGGAAAGCAGCAGCATACCCTTGCCCCCGGTGCCTACAGGTATACCGCCGGCGCCGTCTATTCTCAGGGCGTTTATAAAGGCGTGCTTTTCACGGATCTCAACAGTCACCGTAACGTCCGGGTCATGAACGTCCACCGCCATATCCGGGAATTTTTCCAGAATAGTATGCCCCAGCTCCGAACAGATCTCCGGCGACTTGCAGGGGAATTTTTTATCTGCTCGCTTGGCGTTCACCTTAAAGGTCCTTGCACCCTCAAAGGCCTGTGCCAGATAATCAGCGGTGTCATTAAGTATGGCGTCCATGCTCTTTTCCACCTCAAGGGCCCGGGTGAGCTTGGCAATACCAAAGACCTTTTTGAGCCGCTCCACAGCCTCGTCCATGTCGCAGCTGTCATTAAGGGGCTCAACATAGATCGTTGACTGCGCCCTCGTCACATTGAAACTGCCGATGCCTGTCAGCCGGCGCTTTACGGTTTTGGCAAGCACACTTTCAAAGCTGCTTTTGTTCAGCCCCTTTAAGGCGATCTCTCCGTACTTGCAGAGAATGTATTCCTTCATTATTTTTCCTCTTTCCTGTTTTTCGACTTTTTTCTCTTATATATTATAAAGGTATAAAACATTCGTTTATCTGACCTTTGCCAAGCTTCCCTGAGCCTCTCTGATTGCAGCCATAAGCTCATCGACTTCTTCCTCGGTGTTCTCATCGCAGAAGCTTATCCTCAGCACAGAATCCTGTAACCTGTCCGGAACCCTGAACTCCTTGATGACAGAGCTCTTTTTACCCTTTGAGCAGGCCGACCCGCTGGAAACAAATATCCCCTTCCCTTCCAGGAAATGCAGCAGCGGCTCCGATTTCAGGCCCTCCGCCGCTATAGAGACTATATAGGGCAGGCAATCAGGCTTGCTGTTTACATATACACCCTCAGTCTCATCACATAGCCTGACCAGTCTCTCCCGCAGACGCCCGGCCTTTTCGAGCCGTTCCTCAATATTTCCCGAAAGCTTCCCGCAGGCTGCGCCGAAGCCCATTATCAGCGGAAGGGATTCTGTTCCGGAGCGAAAGCCCTTTTCCTGACCGCCGCCCAAAAGCAGCGAGGGAATGTGAACTCCCTTTCTGATATAAAGCGCACCTATCCCCTTGGGGCCGTGTATCTTGTGGGCGCTCAATGAGATAAAGTCCGCACCAAGCTTTTTTACCTTGACAGGCAGCTTCATAAAGCCCTGCACACAGTCGCAGTGGGTCAGTATCTGGGGATATTTTTTCTTTATTGCAGCGAATGCCCTCTCCACCGGAAGAATGCTTCCGGTCTCGTTATTCACCAGCATACAAGTCACAAGGCAGGTGCTGCTGTCCGCCGCAGAGATAATATCCTCCGGGTAGAACCGCCCGTCCTCTCTTGGGGCAACTCTCACTACCTCAAAGCCTTCCTCCTCCAGCTTATTGCAGCAGGCCGCCACTGAGGGGTGCTCAACTGTGGTGGTGACCACCCGCCTCATTCGCTTGCCAAGCTTTTTGGCAGCTCCGAAGATAACAGTGTTGCTGCTCTCTGTGGCACAGGAGGTAAAATATATCTCGCCGCTCTGAGCGCCAAGGGCTCCGGCGATGATCTCCCGTGCCTGCTCCCTGTGCTTTTCAGCAGTGACACCCATGCCGTGCAGCGATGAGGGATTGCCGAAATCCTCCAGCCCCTTTACGACCGCCTCCACTGCCTCTTTGCAGGGCTTGGTAGTTGCCGCATTATCAAAATATATCAAGTCTATCGCTCCTTATGATCTTACAGTAGTCCACTTTATATTATAGCATATATCTGTTAGCATTTCAAGTATTTTCTATTACAGTATTCTCAGACGAACTTCTCACGCCGCCTTGACAAACTGTACAAAACATGGTACAATTAACCTTAACAGCAAGAATGCTGTGCAAAACACAGCGCAGTTCCTGACAGAACAGATCAAACAGAAAGGCCCGCTGCCATGAGAAAATATTTCATCGACAATTTAAGGTGGCTTGATGTTCTGCTGCTTATTCCCTACCATGCTGCCCAGGCATGGAACACCTGGCAGGAGCCCAACTATATTTTCTTTGATGGCAGCAGAGCGATCAGCAGCATAATTGTGTTTTTCAGCCCCTACTTTATGCCGCTGCTTTTCCTTTTAGCGGGAATGAACACCCGCTATTCCTTAGCCAAGCGCTCCAAGGGGCAGTATCTCGCCGAAAGAGCCAAGCGCCTGCTGGTGCCGCTGATCTTTGGCGTGGCCGTGCTCATGCCTCCCCTGACCTTTATCGCAGCTAAGGCTAACCTCAATTACAGCGGCAGCTTTTTTGAACATTACGGCGTTTTCTTCACAAAATTCACCGACCTCATCGGCGCCGACGGCGGCTTCTCCTTCGGGCAGTTCTGGTTTCTGCTCTACCTGTTTGTTATATCGGCAGCAGCTGTCGGGGTCATATCCCTGCTGGAAAAATTTCTCCCGAAGAAAAAGCCCGATATTCCCTTTCCGGTGATCTGCCTGCTGGGAGCACCTCTGCCGCTTTTGAGCGAGCTGCTGTCTGTCGGCGGGAAAAGCCTTGCGGAGTATACCTACATCTTCCTCCTCGGCTATTACATATTCTCCGACGATAAGACCATAGACAAGCTTGAAAAATATTCTCCCCTCACCTTTCCCATAGGACTTGCCGCCAGCCTGCTGAATGTCTGGCTCTTTATATGGTCCGGCAAGGACTACGGCGCAGTAAACACCGCCGCCATGTTCACCTCAAAATGGTTCATGCTATTGGCGCTGATAGGTTTGGGCAAGCGCTTTCTTGACACCGGCGGAAGGCTCTCACGCTGTATGTCCGTGCGTTCCTTCCCATATTTCAGCTTTCATTTTCTTATACTCGTCACTCTGCAATATACCCTTTCCGGCCCACTTTCCGGCAATACTCCCCTGCTCTATCTGATACCTGTCCTGTCAGCCTTTGTTCTGACATTTCTCTGCTGCGAGCTCTGCCTGCGGGTCAAATGGCTCAGCTTCCTCCTGGGTACAAAGCCGATCTCAAAAGATAGTAAATAGGAGGCAGCAAGGCATATCACCCCCAGCACTATCTAAAACGATCACAAAATACCAGCAAGCCCAAAAGCTATCCTCCCCAACAGCCCCTGGAATCCGGAGCGCAGCAAAACTCTCCTCCCTCACTGTCTGCCCTGCGACGGCATTGCGCCGCCTGCGCTAAGGC
>CADBTF010000083.1 GCA_902797485.1 uncultured Ruminococcus sp.
ATGAGCAAGGCCGAGAAGCAGTCTGAGAGAATCGCTGCTATCCGGGTGCAGACCCATAAGGCATACAAGGCGGTATGGCACAGCAGCGGCGAATACGACAAGGCCTGCGAGGAGCTGGAAAAATTGCAGCACGCCTACGAAAAATACGAGGAAATGGGCGAGCTGAACGCTGATGCTAACCAGCGGAAGGCAGCACTTGATAAGATACAGCTGCAGTGCCGCAGGGCGGAATACAGAATAAACCGCTACTTTGACAGAAAGCTGGAGCAAAAAGAAAACGGCGCTCATTTTGAACCCAAGACTGTCAACCGTATCAAGATAATGATGACAGCCATTGATGAGGTCAGGTCCTGCAAGGAAAAAGCTGACAGAGAGCTTCTCGAAAGTGAGCAGGGCTTAAAGCGTGAGGCGCTTGAAAGATCTCAGGCTGCGGTAAAGGAGCTGGAGGAATTAGCCAAGAAGCATAAGGCGAATACGGTAACTCCCGAGGATATGGCTGCCGCCCGCAAGCATATGAGCACAGTTATCGCAGCGGAATCCATACTCAAGCTGCAATCGCCGGAGCAGAAGATACCCGGAAAGAATAACAACATCAAATTCAAAAACGCACTTAACGGCGTATACGGAGACAATGCGTTCTATTCCGCTTCCAACAACATGACCGGCAGAGAAATTTCAAAATTCATTTTCAACCGCAAGGATTTCTACACCAGGCTGGCATATTACAGATCATTGGAGCCACCCGCTCCGAAAAAGCAGCCGGAGATAAATAATTCCAAGAAGCAGCCGGAGATCAGCAACCCCAAGAAGCCTGTTATCTGAGCTTTAGAGCAGAACAAACTGAAACAGCCTTATCCCAGCGCAGGGATAAGGCCGTTTTTTTACAGTTATTATTTTTTCTTTCTGCTTGCCAAAGCAGCAGCTGCTGCAAGCATCGGTGCGAACACAAACGCCATTGCTCCTGTGGCGGGGTTAGAGCCCTTATCAGCGGCGGAGCTGCTCTCTGCTTCGGAGGAAGCATCAGCCGAAGAAGAACTGCTCTGCTCCGGGGTGCTGCTTTCGTCATCAGAGCTTTCAGACTCGGAGCTTTCCGGCTGAGATGAGCTGCCCGGTACCGGCTCAGGTTCCGGTTCCGGCTCCTTGGCGTATTCAAGGCCGTAGCCAAATGGGAACAGCACCTTATCAGTGAGCTGCTGGTTCCCGTCAAGAGCGGGAATATCAACAGGGAGCTTTCCTGTAGGGGAATTTCCGCCGAAAACAGTTATCAGGGCTGCGGGGTAATTCACACCGTAAGCTGTATTTTCCTGACCGTCAACGGGCAGGGCTTCCATGGGGTTTGCACTGTAGCAGGCAAGGACTGCATCAGCGGCTGTTATCCTTGCTATGTCGTAGGGCTGGTTGCCGCTTATGGCTATTACCTTTTTGCCGTTATCGTGGGCAAGTTTAACAAGCTCATCAAAGAAAACTGCCTGCCAGCCTCTTGTGTTGCTGCTGTCGATATTTGCGGCACGGTACATTTCAAAGTCGATAATAACAGCTTCGCAGGACTTGATGTTTTCTTCAAAGTCTGCCGCAGTGTGCTCCTGTATGCAATTGCAATCGGCGGTGACGCCCTCGGGAACAATGCCCTCTTTCTTTAACCTGTCCAGCACGAAATACATGGTATTTTCCACATTGCTGTAAGGGTAGAAATACAGGACCTTAGCATCATCATCAAGCTTCAGGGGCAGGAGGTCATTATCGTTTTTGATAAGTGTAACTCCCCTCTCAGCGATCTGCAAAGCCTTCTCACGGTTTTCTGCGGAGCCTACTGTCTGGCTGGCAGCCGCAGGGTCCTTGGGAGTATAGTCAAGTATGCCACGCTCCTGTTTCATGGTGAGTATCCTGGCAACAGACTTGTCGATAGTTTCAACAGGGATATTACCGTTCTCGGCCTTCTCCGCAAGATAGTCGATATAATTTTCAAGTGCCTCAATATCCTCGCTGCTCTGGATATACAAGGGTTCAAGCAGAATATCAACATCAGCGTTAAGAGCCATAACTGCTGCCTCGATCAGGTCAAAATGCTGTCTGATGGCGCTCATCTGCATGGCGTCAGTAATTACAACTCCCTCATAGCCCATGTCTCCACGAAGAATATCTGTAATGATAGTCTTTGAAAGGGTAGCCGGCAGGGTAATGAACCCGTCATCAAGCTTGGAGACATACACATTCTTTTCTATCTGCGGGTACTGGATATGAGTTGTCATTATCATATCTGTACCGGCCTCGATAGCAGCGGCATAGGGGTACAGCTCCTCTTTTTTCAGTTCCTCATAGCTCTTGTCAATAAGCGGCAGGCCGGTGTGGCTGTCAACGCTGGTGTCTCCGTGGCCCGGAAAGTGCTTGCAGGTAACTATGGAGCCGACGCTGTGCAGGCCGTTGATATACGCTGTCCCCAATTGGCTGACCAGTTCCGGGTCAGAGGAGAAGGAGCGGATATTGATAACAGCATTCAGCGGGTTATTGTTTACATCTATAACAGGTGCAAGGTCGGTATTGATGCCAAGGGCAGTTATCTCGCTGCCCAGTATCTGTGCATTTTCGTAGGCCAGCTGCGGGTCACGGGCTGCGCCCAGCGCCATATTTCCGCAGGTGGTGGTGCCGGTGGTCAGGCGGTATATGTCTCCGCCCTCCTGGTCGGCGGAGATAAGCATAGGTATGCCGCATTCACTTGAGAGCGCAGCCTGCTGTATCTCATTGGTAAGGGCAACGGTCTGGGCTATGCTGCTGATGTTTTCGGCATACAAGGCAACACCGCAGAAATTATGATCCTTTATCAGGTTTGTCAGTTCCTCATTCAGCGATGTTACATTCTCAAAGCTCTTTCCGTCATTCCATGAGTGGAGGGTTATCATTATCATTTGTTCTATCTTCTGATTTAAAGACATTTCAGAGATCATCTGTTCAATATCTGCCGAAGCAGATATTTCATCGTCGCCGCTCTCAGCATACGAGGTTACAGCACCCGACGAAAGTGCCATTGCTCCCGCAGACAGAATTGCGGCAAGGGATCTTATCTTTTTCATTCATACCATTCCTTTGCTAAAATTTATTTCCAAAAGGCCACATTTATCATAACACATTTGCTGATCAATTTCAGCAATTAATTGTAAATTTTCTTAGGCAGCATTTGCCCCTCCAGGGCAGGAGCCGCCGGAGGGGCAGAGTATGGTTATTTCTTTATATTCGGTTTTTGTGCGGCAGAAACAGCAGCCCCGGCATTCTTGGCGGCTGTATCCTTCACAGCAGCCGGCTTCTTTGCGGAAAGCTTGCTGATCTCATCGTTGGTCATATACTCCTCCTTGATGAAATTCTTAAACAGGTCTTCCCTGCCCTGCCTTTCGGAAAGGATATGCCGCAGGCCGTCACGGTCAATAGTCTTCATCAGGTCGGTAAAGGAAGCTGAGGTGATAATATCCATGACAGCTTCATCATACTGCTCCTGATTCTTCGGGGAATTGACCTTGCTGCGAATATCAGGGAATTTCTGACAGATCTTGTCAAAAAGCAGATTGCCAAGGCTTTTTGCAACAAGCTGCTTCTCATATTCGGAGAGCTCATTGCCGCCGCCGTTCAGGGCAACCTCGGAAATATTGAACAGTGCATCTGACTTGCTGAATAAGAAAACTCTTTCGATCTCTGATCCGGAGTCCAGCATTTGTTCTTCAAGGTATGAGCGCTCTGATATCACCTTCTGACGGGTCCTTTCAATGTCGATCTGCTTCATGTTGGACACATGGTCAAGGTCGGTCTGCATCTGCCTGTCGTCCATGTAGTAACGAGCGTTCTCAGCATTTGTCTTGGCAGTTTCAAGCACGAGCTTATAATCATCATTGCCGCTCTTGCTGTTGGCTTTGGCAAGATACTTGTCGATAGTTTCTGTTAAGAGCTTGTTCTTCTCCTGAACAGCTGCTATGGCATCAGAGACAGCCTCATATCTTTCGGCCTCTCTGTCAAAGGAGGTATCCACTACTACTTCGCCCTCGTCGTTTACTGTTGTCAGAGCAGAGGCATTGTTCCTGCTGATTGTTTTCCAGGTCTTGAAGCTTTTCTCATAGCTGTCAAGGGCCTTTAATATATCTGTATAGGCCTTCTTGGAGACCTTGGCGTCCTTGCCGGCTGTCAGCAGTCTGCGGAGCTTCCTGAGATCATTCTGAGGATCAACCTCTCCCTCAATGGCCTCACTCTTGTTTGCTGCCTCACCCTTTGCCTCCGGAGAACGGTCTCTGTTTTGCGCATCAAGGCCTTTGAGCCAGTTGTTAAGTACAGTGTTTTTCTTTGTCTCTGGCTGCTTGGTCTTTTCCGGCTTTTTGTCCTCTCCGAACAGCGTGAAATCATCATCAGCAGCATTACCGTTCTTGACGGAAGCAGGGGCTGCCGTTCTAAGGTTCTTTTCATAGATAGCCTTATTCAGCTTCATGAATGAGCTGTGTATATCCTCCGGAGCTGTGGTCTTGCAGTCAGCGAGGAATTTTACAACACCTGTTTTTCTGATCTCTCCCATGGCAGCTGTGTTTTCGATCTGGTTTTTAAGCACAGTTATCTCATTGTAAGAGGGCGGGAAAGCATGAAGATCACCGTACTTGCTGTTTTGAAGCTGCACAAGTGCAACGATATACGCCAAAGAGGACACTGCTGAATCACGCTGTACTTCACCGCTGGCTATCTTTTCGGTGTCAAGTAAATATCTGTAGGTATTGATCTCTGCATCTGTTCTGGCGTCACCCTCGGTGTAGCGTGTACCCGCCGGCTTGCCCATGGCAGAGGCAATATCCATGCCGAGGTCAAGCTTATCGTTGAGGGAGTTCAGGGCACCGATCATCTTGGCCTTATATTCAGTATGAGCAAGGATATAGCCGTCGTCGAAAATGCGTTTGAGCACGCTCTTTTCGCCGTCCATCTGAGACAGAAACGCCGGCAGAGCCTTTAAGGAATCCTCTGCCTTCTTTCTGTCATCAGGCTCAACATTCTTCTTTGTCAGCAGAAGGATATTCTGAGCCTGCTGTTTGAGCTCCGCTGCCCAGGGCTTTTTTGAAATTGAATCCTTATCAGAGATGCTGATAAGATCATCAGCCAGCTCCCTGATCTGCCTGTCGCCCTCAAGAGACATATCTGCTATGAGCCTTGGGTCATTCTTGGCACATACCTTTGTGGGATAGTAAATATCCATATTCCCGAAGCTGTAGCCTCCGTTGGGGCCATAGCTGGAGACCTTGCAGCCAAGCTTCTTCTCCAATGCAGATGTGTCCATAACAGAGAGATTGCTGACTCCCTTGGTGGTGATATTTCCCTCGGCAGGGTTTCCGATGTTGGTCCTGTAGGTGTCCGTCAGCGGAACATCTACCTTTACATTGCCCTCAAGGTCAACAGATATAACATCCTCATTGCCCTTGTAATCAGGCTTGGAGATCTGCCCTTGGCTGTACTCCGGCACCTTCAGGTCCTTAAGCCAGTTGAGTGCTATGCCCCTTGGGGGTACTTTTACTTTAGTATAGGCATCAACCTGCTTATAGTGTTCCTCACAGCCCATCCGGTAGAGTTCATCAAGGGACATATAGTGGGTGGTCTTTCCGTCATCGCTCCTTGAATCCTCATATCTCAGATTGCCTTTTTTGTCGATTCCGGTAACAGTGATATAATGCCCGTCGACTACCAGTGCAACAGGAGAACGGTCCTCCTCAATGGCCTTGGTGACAGTCTCACGGAGAGTCTTTATGACCTCATTCTTATGGTGCTCTTTAATGGCAGTAATATGAGCCACTGTCATTTCTACAGGGGCGTTTGTCTTAGGGTCGATGAGCATAATGTCGTCCGGAACAAGGGGAGTCAGGGTCAGGCTTGCCATTGCAGTATTCGGCACCAGCTGAGACAGCATATCCACATTATGCGGGATCTCCATTGAGGTGTCTGCATTTCTCATGAAGCACAGATTATCGGCAGCCGGGGTCGCGCCCTCCTCACTTTCGGGGTAATCAGGCCTCCAGGCACGAATCTTTTCCTGAGAGATGTCCACTCCCCTGCTTTTGAGCAGCAGCGAATAAGCGCAGGACCAGCAGCCGTTGGAGCTGGTCTGAAGCTCAGAGTATTTCAGGTTAGAAAAGCCGGAGAAGCCATCAGTATTATCCACTTCCTGGACCGGGTGCTCCTTACCCTCTGCAAGGTCCTTGAGGGCCTTTTTCTTTAATCTCTCGATTTCCTCCGCAGAAATTATTCTCGCCTTGAGGTACTCAAATTCCTCCTGATTAAGCTTTGAGCCCTTGTTATCAAAGAAGTTTTTCAGCACCGTTAAATTACCGGAGTTTATTACCTCCTGATTCAGGCCGCCCTTTTTTAAAACCGGCTTGTAGACATTGTTGCCATGATTCTGGAAATCAATGAACGGCTTTGGATTATCTTTTTTTGGCATATAGATCACTCCTGTCAGGATTTTATCATTGCTTTAGTCTCTGTAAATAATACTCTGAAATTTGCCGCAAGGGTGCAGCCCTGAGATCATTTCTTTTGTGTCCGGCCCCGTAAAGGCCGGCATCTGCTGTTATTTCAGCGGGGGCAGGCTGTGTATGTCATAATTGTCATAATAGACCTGAAAGGCTGTTTCAACATCTCCGCAGAGCTCGATCAGTGTGCCGGCCTGAAACATGGGAGACAGTGTCCCGGAGGGGGCTTTCCAAGCAGCATTAGAGACGACCTCCAGCCTTTCGTTGCCCGCAGCATTGGCACGGAGTATGGGCTCCGCCTTGAAAAGCAGCTCACCGGTGGCAATGTGGTAATCGCTGGAAACTATCGCCAGCTTTTTCACCGAAGGGTACAGAGATGTCAGAATATCATAGGTAAAGATAGCGTTCTGAGCGGTGGTGATCGAGTTATCCTCAACTATGATGCGGCTCTTTTCAATGCCCTGATCTTCAAGCCACTTCGCCATTTCACCTGCCTCGGAAGCAGCAGGGTTTTCAGAGGCTGTTCCGCCGCCTGTGCAGACGATATAAGCCTTGGGGTATTTCCTTGCACTGTTCAGCGCAACTGTCAGCCGCCGGATAAGCTCCTCCTTCATTGAACCGTCCGGCTCCAGCTGGAAGCCCAGCACCACAATGCACAGCTCATCATTGTCCGGCAGGCCGTCAGGGAGGATATCATAATTTATCGGATTGCCCAGCTCCGGCGACTGCCACAGCTCCATGATCCTTTTCCAGCGCTCCCCTGCGCCCTTGTCAGCGTCAGAGATCTGCGTCAAAAGCGTGTCTATCCGCTCATTAGCCTCGCTGCCGTAGGAGCCGTAGTCTATGACCATTTCTTCAACGGTTTTCTCCACAAGCGACGGATCAGAGCTGCTGCCTGAACCTGCGCAGCCTGCCAGAGAAAAGCAGATACTCATAGAAAGAATCGCAGCAATTATCCTTCGTGACATCTCATATTCTCCTTCTGATTGATCTCATTTTTATCTTATGTAAATCTGTTCTCTTTTCATTATATATTATTCCGGCTCAAAAGTCAATTGTAAGAAGGCAGCTTCATATAGCCGGAACAAAAAAGAGCTGCCGTAAGCTGACAGCTCTCCGCATTTCACATTGTAACAGGCTTCTTTACGCCCTTGTTCATTTCATGCTGCTTCTTGTTAAGCTGCTCACGGTCTTTCTGCTTCAAGGCTTCAATTTCCTTGCCGACAGCTTCCTGCAGCTTTCTGACATTTTTTCCGGTCATACTGCTCAGGTCATTATAGAGCAGCTGTAACTGACTGTTGGACACATATTCCCTGCGCTCCCAGTTATCCCTTAAAGAAAGGCCGTTCTCTACACCGGCCCTGCCCTGTTCAAAGCCGTTGAAATGCCGGCAGAACCTCCTTGCCTCCGGTGACTTATCCTCAGCGAATGCCTTGTTTGCATAGCAAAGCCCCTCCAGAATATTCCCGCTGACGACCCAGCCGATCTTCAGAGCTTTGGCAATAAATGCCTTAGCCTCCTGCCTAGCTTCCTCTCTGGCCTTGACTATCAGCTCTGACTCTCTCTTTAGTCTTTCTCTTGTACGTTCCTCTTCCTCGGCGGCTTTTTTCCTGTTCTCCTCCTCTGTCTTCCTGTCACGGTATTCCTTTTCCTCAGCTAACCTTTGGGCTTCCTCCTTGGAGGCTTTTATCCTGCTGCTGATCTCGTCAAGCTTTTTCCTTATCTCCTCGTTTGACATACCGAGCACTCTCTCCAAAGCATCGTTATACTCTGTATCTATGGCCTTGGCTATATCTTCACCGTCGAACGGTTCATCACCGTTGATCTCATGCAGGCCCTTTTCTTTACCGGCACCACCAAGTATTTCTTCAAAGGCCTTTTTCTGATTTTCAACAAGGCCTGCGCAGTGATCTGCTGCAAAGCTATATGCCATTTCCTGAGCCGTGGTATAGTCAGGGGCGTTTATTTCATCAGGAGCATTTTCAAGTCCTGATATATTCAGCAAGATCGCATCAAGGCTGTTTTGATGTGCTTTCATAAGATACCCCAGGCGCCATTTGATTGAAGCCAGCACACTCTCCCTGCTCACCTCATGCCGCCCGTCCCCCTTGACAGGGTGCTCGTCCAGCGCCTTATAGAAACGTTCTTTAGCCTGGACAAGCTGCCCGGAAGAAAGTATACTTATTTCCTCAAAGGGCATTTTTTCCTCGCCTGAAAGGTAGGCCGCAAGCTCGTCTGCCGCAAGACTTGGGCTATAGCTTTCGGTGCGCTCTCCGAACAGCTTGCTGCAAGCTCTGTTCATTTCATTGTCATCTTCAAATATCTCTGATATCCTGCCGAAAGCGCTGCGGTCATTTGCCATACGCTTATCATTCTGCTTTTTTATCTCATCAGGCATAGTTTTTACCTCCGCATATTTATTATACTGCTCATAAATAATACCGTAATAAAGTGCCGGAGGGTGCAGCAGCGACATCTAAAATTTATTTTTTGGAAAATACATTTGGCACATATGATTATTTTTCGTTGACAATATTTCGTATTTATGATATAATATATACAAATATATCAAGGAGTGATAATATGAATTTTCATACCTTTGGAAACAAACAAAACAAGACAATGGTGCTTATTCACGGCTTATTTCACCCTTGGCAGATCTGGGAGCCGATAATAGATCATTATTCAAAAAGCTATTATGTTATCGTGCCGGAGCTTGACAGCCACACTCAGGACGCACCTACTGAGTTCATCTCCGCTGAGCAGGAGGCAGAGCAGATAAAGGCTTACCTGCTCGATAATGTTGGCGGGCAGGTTTTTGCCCTTTGCGGAGTAAATATGGGCGGGCGCATTGCTGCGATACTTGCAGGTATTCCGGAACTGAACATAGAAAACCTTGTCCTTGACGGAGCTCTGCTTTCCTCATCGCCCAGGTTCGTAAGGGCCTTTGTAAAGAAGCTTTTCGGAGTGATGCTCGATCAGACAAGAGCCGGAAATCAGAGCGCTATAGACAGCATAAAAAAGGAAATGGTCCCCGAAAGATGTATCAATGAGTGCCTGAAAGTAATTGAAAACTTGTCCAAGGGATCGCTGAACAACATTATCGACAGCTGCTACAGCAAATTCAAGATCACTGCATATAACAGCAGCATGAATATTCTTTATATGCACGGTACCAAGCCGAATGAATCCTATGCCAAGAAGGCTGCTCATAAATTAAAACAGAAAAATCCACAGGCCAAGCTCAGAATGTGCGAGGGCATGGGGCAGGCAGAGCTTTTAGGCTATCAGGAAAGAAAATGGATAGCAGAGGTCAACAATTTCCTTGCCTGAGCCAAAGCACTGCTAAGAGCAGCTGACCCATGTAAATTCGCTGTTGTGGCAGGCTTAGTTTGTTTTCAATACTGGAGGAAAAGATATGAAGGGATTCTGTGAACGGAAGTTTCGCTCTATGTTCCTCTCCGGCACCTTTACCAAAGCAGTAATGTATATAATGCTGCTGTGCGACAGTATCATCGCAGGGTACTTTATCGGAGAAACAGGAGTTGCGGCGATCAATGCGATCACACCTGTAACGGGCATCGTTACATTTTTCGGTGATCTGGTATCCACAGGTGTCGGGATAGTTTTCACAAGAGAGATCGGTGCCATGAGGAAAAAGCGTGCAGATGAGATATACGGTCAGGGGCTGATAATCAGCATATCAATAGGCCTTATCTCGGCGTTGACTCTTTTCCTGATACAGGATGTCTATTTCAGCCTGAACGGTATCACCGGAGAAATTCTCGGCCAGGCACTCAAATATTACCGCCTGACTCCGATCAACGCATTTCTGACGATCGTTATTTTCTATCTTGAGCAGATGGTCTACAGCGACGGCGATGAGCTCTGCAACAACATCTGCTATGCCTTTCAGATAGGCGGCAATATCCTGTTCTCGATAATCCTTACCAAGTTCATGGGAATGACAGGTATAATCCTCGGTTCGGTCATCGGCAACTCGCTGGGTATACTCACCTGCATCTGGCATTATTTCCGCAAGGGTAACACCCTGCATTTTGAATGGCACCTTTCCTTTAAGGATTTTCTGCTGACCTCCCGCTACAGCATTGTAGACTCCTCGGTTTACCTCTGCTGGGCATTTATGGATTATGTTATGATCGGCTTTGTGTCAAGCCGCTACGGAGAGACAGGGCTCATCACTCTGGCAGTAGTAGTCAGCCTGATAGAATTCAGCGTAGTGCTGGACGGTGTCGGAATGGCAATGCAGCCGCTGATAGGCACATATTTCGGAGAGAAAAATCACTGCCTTATCAAAAGAGTGATGAAGGCTGCTATAAAAGCAGCTCTGCTTGAAGGCATGATCGCAACTGTGCTTATCTGGATCTTTGCCAAGCCTTTCTGCGGGCTGTTCGGCATCTCCGGGGGATCTGCTCTTGAACCGTCTGTAACTGCTATCCGCATAGTATCTTTAGGATTTACCTTCTGCAGCGCTGTTTCACTTACCACCTCCTATTATATGCTGATAGACCGCATCAGAATGGCGACCTGCATAGCCTGCCTGCAAAACGGCCTGCTTTATATAGCCCTGCCTATCCTCGGCTCTGTGATATTCGGGATAAACGGTATGTGGGCAGGATTTGCCATAGCGCCGGTGATAGCACTGTCGGCGGCTATGATATTTGTTTATTTACGCTTTGGCAAAGGGAACTTTCCGTTCCTGCTGGGAGACATAGATTCTGAGATCATAGTCATGGACGGTACTCTTTCAGAGGAGAGCGCAGTCAGCTTCTCAAAGGATGTGGAAAACAGCCTGACTGCTCACGGTTATCCGCATAAGCAGGCTGCACGGGCAGCACTGTTTGTTGAAGAGACAGGCATTACCATACTTGATAAAAACAAACAGAATAAAACTCCTGTGCTTATCGAGCTCTCGATCATGTATGAGCAGGATTCGGTGCTTATAGTAGAGCGGGATACAGGCGAGCTCTTTGATATTACAGACCCGGACCTTTCCATTAAAGGCCTGAGCGGTTTTGTGCTGAGCGGTATCATGGAGGCGCATAAGGAAAAAGCATACCTTGTTACCACTGGCTATAACAGGAACATGATGCGGTTCTCCAGGAATAAATAACTATCAGAATACTTTTATCTCCCAGGGCTTTAACACGATCAAACAAATTGTAAACTTGTTGTAATTGAAAACAAGTACAAAAAATGGTACACTATTATAAAAGGAGTGGTGTATCATGAAAAAATTGACATTAGAAGAGGTTTTGGACGGAATTGTGGAGCCGAGAAGAGAACGCAGCGTGCTCTATCCACTTTATGAAGTGTTATTCACGA
>CADBTF010000084.1 GCA_902797485.1 uncultured Ruminococcus sp.
TGATCTTATTCGGTGGTGGCTGAAAGGCTTATGCAGATAGTCCGCATATAACAGTTTTTATTGGTTCCAAATCTTTAAAAGCCTAAAGCGTATGATGCACCGGGGGTTATCGTGTGATTGGAACGAACTGGACTGCTGCCATTCATTAATGTTCTATCATCAATTTTGACTATATTTTCACCACCTATAGTTACTATATCATTAGTTGCAGCGATTTGTGCCCAAGTGTCATTGTCATTATAAGTAATTGTATAACTTCCTATTTTGAGAGTTTTAAATGCATCTTCCACCGAGATAGTAAAGGTCAGCTGCTCGGTGTGTGTGCCTGCAAATGTCGTACCCGAAGCTGCCGAGAATGTAAGTGCCTGTTCGCCGTTTGCGTTGAACTCTGCAACAACATCACCGACCGCAACAGCGGTCTCGCCCTTGCTGATAGTGTATGTCGCTGTCGAATTGCCGGCTTCGTTCTTTGCGCTGAAAGACGAGCCGCTCTCGGTGTTGGAAGCCTCGGTCAGCGAGACCTTGATCTTCTGACCGCTTTCAAGTATGATCTGGGAAGCTGCTATGTTTGCAGTGACCGTGTTTTCAGAATCAAGGGTAACGCTTGCCGGAATGGTTACGATGTAGGTCGGGGCAGCGTTGTAGGTGACGTTAGTTGAGCCGGACTGAGAGTCGGTGTTCCTGATGGTGATCGTGTTGTTATCCGGCTCAGCAACTGCAAGAGCCGACAGCGACATAGCCGAAGCGATAGCCATTGCCGAAAGGCCTGCTATGATCTTCTTGATCTTCATGTTTATTCCTCCTCAGAATTTTTTTATAACAGCAAAAACGCACCCTATCAGGAAACACTTATCCCATAGGGTACGCTGTTATTAACATATCTGAAAAAAGGGCGCAGTTATGCTGTCTGTCTGTCTATCTGTCAAATTATACAGTATTAGCATGAATTTGTCAACCCCTTTTGAAAATTAACATAATGTTTACTTATACATTGTATCATAAATCCGGGGGGCTGTCAAGGCAGTCGGAATTTATTTCAAAATTATAACGAAACATTGACTGATATAGCCAAAAATCAGCGGGGCGGTTTGGGCAAGATGCGAATGAAGCTTATCTGCTTCTTTCAAGTGCCAGCCTTACCACCTCATAGGCGCCGTTATAGGCACCGGCCTTGTTCTGCTTCACAATGTTGTCACAAAGGAACCTCAGCACGCTGTTGTCTGTTTGCAGAACCCGAAGCATACCGATAATATCCCGGATAGTATCGCACTCAAAGGTGCCGTCGCCAAGCTCTGCTGCCCGGACAGCGCCCCATGCCTCATGGCCGCCAACACGCTTTATCATCAGCTTGGGCACCGGGTAGAAGGCCAGCTCGCTGGGCTTGGTGATGAGCACATCTGCGGCACGCATCAGCAGGTTGGTGGAGTAGACTGCCGCAAAAATATCCTTGTGGCAGAAGGCGTGAACGCCGGTAACATCACCGTCAAGGGCCTCGGCTGCAAAGGCGGAGGTCTCGGCAAAATCGTCTATATGCTCTGTGGTGAGGGCTTCCAGCTCGGGGAGGCGCTTTTTGATAGTCTCCCATACGTTGTAGTGGTCGCCAAGGTTTATGAACAGGGCGGCTTTCTCCCGCTTGATACGGGGAATGAGCCACTTGATGATAGCAATGAAAATATCCTGCTGGGCGCCTGCTCCGCCGATAGTCAGCAGGTAGCGCTTGGGCTTGCCCTGCTCCATGCGTGCCAGCCTGCGGGCGCAGTCTGCTTCGATATTTGAGACAAGCTCGTGGTCGATATAATGCCCGGTGAAGGCTATGTCCTTTTCAGGCATGGGCTTGAGCATACGCTTCTTATCCATGCCCCGCAGCACCTTATAGCCCAGATAGGAGGACTGAGTCTGAACAGTGTGCAGTGAGCCTTCGGAGAGGTGCAGGGCCATAGGCCAGTTATCCGGCACCACGTTCACAACATTTTTAAGCCCGGCATGGATAGCAGCCTGTGCGGGCCAGACGTGGGTAGCGGCAAAGGGTATGTCCTTGGGAAGGTCGGCATAAAGGCCGGTCATCAGCTCGGACACTGCCTGATCGGAGCAGTTGTAGGTCAGCTTGCGGAAGCCCTCGCTGTTGACAGGCTCCCAGATAAGCTTGTTGAAAAGCCAGCTCTTCTGCGAAAGGCGGGAACCCAGAGAATAGAGCTCGTTCTGCCCGGAGATGATCTTGGTGGCGGTGGTGCCCTCAAAGGAATTGAGGTCCAGCCAGTAAGGGGTCAGGCCCATGGAGTGTGCAGCGGAGGCGATAGCCATAGAGATGCGGTAATGCCCGAAGCCCATTCTGATGTTGCCGATGATGATGCTTTTTTCAGGGTCCAGCTCCAGGGGCTTATCAGAGAGCACAAGGTTCCTGACACCGAGAGACTCACCGATGACGCTGTTTTCAGCAGCTGCCAGGTGGTAGCCGGGAATTCTGTCGTCGGAATACTTTTTGATAAAGCTGCGCTGCTTTGACTGAGCAGCCTTGATGTCCTTCTTTTTCATGTGGTTGCCGAAAATAACTGATGATCTGTCCATGGTAGATTCCTCCTGTCAGTAATTCAATATAAGAAAAATTTTCAAAACCTCTTGACAAACGGCTCTCGATGTGATAGACTTATTATCAAGGTGATAGTCAGTCTATCACTCTGATAGATAGTTTACCACAAAAAGGGGCGTTTGTCAAGTGGAATACAAAAAATTTATGGAAAACGCTAAAAACGACCGCATGAACGATGCAGTTGAAGCGGCTGCAAGGCTGCTTTTGGAGCATGATGTGAGCGAGCTTAAAATGAATGATATAGCCGCTGAGTGCGAGATCGGAGTGGCTTCGCTTTACCGCTACTTCGGCACAAAGGCATCGCTGGTGATAAAGGCGGCCTGTCTGCTGTGGCGCTCGGTGAGGAGTCTTTTTGACGGGGTGTTTGAATGTGACTATTATAAGGAGAAGGACGGTCTGGGCCAGCTGAAGGAGCTTATGAAGGTGTTTCGGGTGCTTTATATCTCCCACAAGGATTTCCTGAGATTCCTTGACAGCTTTGACAGATATATCCTGAACGAAAAGGTCACACCGGAGGAAATGGAGGAATACCGCCGGAGCATCATGGATTTCTACCCGCTGTTTGAGGCGGCATTCAAGACCGGTGCGGCGGACGGCAGCCTGAGAGCAGCTGTGGATTTCAAGACCATGTATCTTTCAGTGACACATTCGCTGATGCAGCTCAGCGAAAAGTTTGCCAGAGGCGGCATCTTCGACGGGGAGAACGCTCTTGCGGAGCAGGAGCTGGATTTTATGACAGAAATGGCAATAAGCTATATTTCAGCTGAATAAGGACGGAGGTAACAGTCATGAAAAAGATAACCAACAAGGTGCTGTGGACATTTGCTATCGGTCAGCTGGGCTGGTCGATGCTTTCGGGTATAGTGTCCAACTGGCTCGTATTTTTCTATATGCCCGAAAATTCCGAGATCGAGCTCGGTCAGTCATATTTTATCACTCAGGGGAGCATTTTTCTGGGGCTTACAGTTATTGGCATCATCACTGCTGTGGGCCGTCTGTTTGATGCTGTTACCGACCCTTGGATAGCCTCCAAGTCAGACCGCTCCCGCCACAAGGACGGCAGGCGTATTCCCTTTATGAGAGCTATCGCTGTTCCCTTTGCGATCGTCACAGTGCTGATATTCGTTTCCCCCGCAGGAGCCTTCGGCGGTTCGCCTGAGGGCGGCGGAGCCTGGGTGAACAACGGCTTCCTGCTGGTAATGCTTTTACTGTTCTACCTGTTTATGACTATCTACTGCACCCCCTACAACGCCCTGCTCCCTGAGCTTGGCCGTGACCCCAAGGACAGGATAAATGTCTCCACCTACATTTCCGTTACATTCTTTGCAGGTAATGCCATCAGCTATCTGGTGCCGAATATTGCCGGCATTTTCAGGGATTCCCTTGGCTATGCGAATTCCTTCAGGATCACCATAGGCATACTTGCTGCTGTGGCTGCTGTTTGTATGCTGGTGCCTGTGTTCGGCATCAAGGAGAAGGATTATGTAGACACAACTCCGTCGGACACTCCTGCATTTGCTTCACTTTCAAAGACCTTCCGCAACAAGGAATTCAGGAAATTTGTGGCCTCTGATATTTTCTACTGGGTAGCGCTTACAATGTTCCAGACCGGCCTTTCCTTCTACATCACATCTCTTATCGGGCTGGACGCTGACAAGACCTTTATGCTCTTTGCTATCATGACAGTTATGAGCCTTGTGTTCTATGCGCCTGTAAA
>CADBTF010000085.1 GCA_902797485.1 uncultured Ruminococcus sp.
ATCAGTCTGTCACAGTTCAACGGCTCTCCCCCTACGGCTTTAACGGCTGGTTGTTATTGTCCGATTTTTCGTACACATCATATTCCTCCCAGATCTGCTCCAAACGCTCAAAGTTCTCTGATACCCTGCTGATGTCGTTTATCGATACCGCAACGATCAGGGCGTTTATCAGGCTGAGGGGTGCCACAAGAGAATCCACAAAGGAGGCCATGTCGCTGTGAGCAAGAAGAAGTGTGTCCGCATACTGGGCAAGAGGAGAGCTGATAGAATCAGTAAGGGCAATTACATGGGCGCCCTTGCTTTGGGCAAATTGCAGAGCCTTCACCGTCTGGCGGGAATAACGCGGGAATGAAATACCGATCATGACGTCCTTATCGTCCATGTGCATGATCTGCTCGAACATTTCGCTGGTGGTGGAGCTGTGTACAAGCTTGACCTTGGGGAAGATCAGATTAAAATAATAGCCGAGGAAATTTGCAAGGGGTGCTGTGCTGCGGGCAGCGATGATATAGATAGTATCAGCGGAGGTTATCATATCCACTGCCCTGTCAAAGTCCTCAACAGATGTCTCCTCCAGGGTGCGGCGGATCTTTTCTATATCCAGAGACAGCACCCGCTCCAGAACGTCATCACGGGTAAGGCGGTCATTCATGACCTCGATACGCTGGACAGCAGTGAGCTTGTTCCGCATAAGCCCCTGCAGAGCCCTTTGGAGCGACGGATAGCCGTCATATCCCAGCTCAGTGGCAAATCTGACGACTGTCGATTCGCTGACTCCCACCGTAAGCCCCAGCTTCTGAGCTGTCATGAAAGCAGCCTTGTCATAGTGAGACAGAATATAATTGGCAATGAGCTTATGCCCCTTGGAAAGCTTCGGCAGCCTTTCGTTTATCAGTGTAAAAAGATCCTTTTCCATAAAAGTCCCTCCAAATGTCGGAACAGCTCCGGCGAATTTATCATTATTTCTTTCTGCGGGGCAAGCCCTGCTTTTTAGGCTTCTGCCTGCCTGTCTGCGGGTGCTTGGCTTCCCGCTGGGCTTTACGCTTGATATAATCTCTGTCCGGTGCCACAAGCTTGCCCTCTCCGTGACCGATCAGGTCCTGCCGCCCGGCCTTGCACAGCGCCTCGATGATTTTCTTCTGGTTCTCGGGGCGGAAATATTGCAGCAGTGCACGCTGCAGTGCCTTTTCCTCCGGCTTCTTAGCCACATACACCGGCTCTAAGGTGTAAGGGTCAAGCCCGGTATAGAACATACAGGTCGAAAGAGTGCCGGGCGTCGGATAGAAATCCTGCACCTGCTCCGGGTGAATACGGTTCTCCTTCAGGAACAGTGCCAGCTCTACAGCGTCCTGCAGGCGGGAGCCCGGGTGGGAGCTCATAAGGTAAGGCACCAGAAACTGGTTCATGCCTTCACGCTTATTTATCTCAAAATACCGCTTCTGAAATTTCTTATAGCCCTCTATATGCGGTTTTCCCATTTTGTCAAGCACTGCCGCAGAGCAATGCTCCGGAGCAACCTTCAGCTGCCCGCTTATATGATATTTTATAAGCTCTGTCAGGAACTCCTCGCTCTTATCCTCATTGACATAATCGTAGCGAATACCCGAACGGATAAAGACCTTTTTGACCCCCTTGATCGCCCGCAGCTTCCTGAGCATGGCAATATACTCTGTGTGGTCCGCCACCAGTGCTGGGCAGGCCTTTGGTGCAAGGCATTTCTTTCCCTTGCAAAGGCCGAGCTTTAATTGCTTGTCGCAGGAGGGCCGCCGGAAATTAGCTGTCGGGCCGCCGACATCATGGATATACCCCTTGAAATCCGGGAGAGTAGTCAGATACTCGGCTTCTTTAAGCACGCTCTCTTCGCTCCTGACTGTTACCTTTCTTCCCTGATGCAGTGCAATAGAGCAAAAATTGCAGAAGCCGAAGCAGCCACGGTTATGAGTTATGGAAAAGCGCACCTCCTTGATAGAGGGCACGCCTCCCTCCCTTTCGTAGACCGGGTGGTAGGTACGCTCATATGGCAGAGAATATACCTCGTCCAGTTCCTCGGTGGTCAGTGACAGAGCCGGAGGGTTCTGCACAAGCATCTTATCGCCGTGCCGCTGTATTATCGTCCTGCCGTAGACCTCGTCCTGCTGGTCGTACTGTATGCGGCAGGCTTTGGCATACATCTCCTTGCTTTCGCAGACCTCTTTATATGAGGGGCACTGTACAGCGCCCAAGGGTGTTTCTCTTGTATCGCATAGATAGCAGGTGCCACGGACATTTCTTATCTGCGAGACCGGCTCGCCGGCATTGAGGCGGTCAGCCAGCTCTACTATGGAATGCTCGCCCATACCGAACATCAGAATATCGGCTCCGCTGTCCACCAGCACCGAGGGCATAACTTTGTCGTCCCAGTAATCGTAATGGGCAAATCTCCGCAGCGAGACCTCAAGCCCTCCGCATAGGATAGGTATTTCAGGCGCTGCCCTGCGGCACATCTGCGAATAGACCGTTGCAGCCCGGTCCGGACGCTTTCCGGCAAGGTTGCCGGCAGAGTAGGCATCGTCCGAGCGCTTCTTTTTAGCAGAGGTGTAATGTGCTACCATGGAATCAATATTCCCGGCTGACACAAGCCAGGCGAGGCGTGGCTTGCCAAGGCGCAGAAAGGCATTGACGTCCTTCCAGTTCGGCTGTGCAATTATACCGCAGGTATAGCCGTGGTGCTCCAGCACACGGGTTATAATGGCGCAGCCGAAGCTTGGGTGGTCCACATAGGCATCACCGAGAATATAGACAAAATCCAGCTGCTCTATCCCACGCTCTTTCATGTCCTGCTTTGAGATCGGCATAAACACATAGATCACCCACTTTTATATTATCATCTTACGGTTATCCGTTTTCTGTAAGCACCGCTTTGCTTTTGACCCAAGTCATGTAATTCTTAGCATCGTCCGGGAGGTAGTTATAATCAAGCTGCGGCTCAAAAGCTTCTGCAAGAGCAGCAGCTTCATCAAGCACCTGCTCCGGTGTCTTTCCTGAAATATCAAGCTTGCGCTCGTTGGGCAGCAGGGGGCGTTCAAGCATTTTCTCATTTGCCCTGACTGCCAGCTCCAGATCATACAGGCCCGCTCCCGCCTTGGCTCGGTGGATCATCTGGACCTTTATCTGTTCCGGATTGGAAGAACAAAGCCTCAGTATCATAAATCTCTGGCCCTTGAAGATCAAGGGTATATCTCTGGTGCGGAGGTCGTCAAAATCAAGGATTATTATATTATGGAAGGCCAGACTGCGGAAATACTCTGCCTGCCTCAGCAAGTTGCCCCAGCAGGTCTGCTCCTCAAAAACTCCCTCGTCCTTAGCCCAGATCGGGATAACAAAATCAGGCACCATATTCTGCTCGATATACACTCCGCCCAAGCGCCTGTAGAGCCTGCCGGCAAGTGTCGTCTTGCCAACGGCTGAGGGGCCGGTCATGAAAATAAAATCTACCATGGCACTACTGCTTCTTTATCTCGATACAGAGAACTACTCCCCGGAGCTCATTCGCCTTAGCTGTTGAATGGACGGCAGTATCAGCCCCGCTGACAGTTTCTACAAGTATACCGTCATAGGCCATGACCATATAATCGTCACGCCCGTCCATAAGCCAGAAGCTGCCGGCACTGCACGGAGTGATATAGTTATAAAGCAGTTCTATACCTGCACTCTTGCCGGCTTCTTCATTCTTGACCCTGGCCCTGATACCGTCAAAGGCGGCGGCATAATCAGTCAGCGGGAAGCTTTCCGGCTGCAAGGCATTGAACTCTTTGGCGCTCAACGGCCTGAGCTTAGGTTTACCTGCTTTATAGACGCCGCTGCACAGTATCTCATGCTCCTGCGGGATAGGCTGCGGGAATATCCGTTCACGCTCGTTATCATCAAAGGCTTTCAGCACAAGATCGTTATTCAGCCACTTATCGAACCAGCTGCCGTAGTAGAGATTCGCCTTGCGCTTCGGCCTGTTGACGGTGTAAAAATCCCCCTCTGCGGGAACCGACTTATGCACAATGCCCTTATTGAACAGACACACATCGATAATCTCATTTGAGAGCAGTACAAGCCTGTCCTCGCTCTCGCCGATGACCCGCCAGGTCAGGGGCTCATATCGGAAGCAGCGGATAATATTATCCTCATAGGAAACTGCTCTGTACCTGACGCCCTCAAATTCATAGTCGTTCACTGTAATATCAGTGTGATCCGAAAAGGGCTTTTTAAGACTTTTGCTCTGAAGCCTGGCCAGAGGCCCCATAATGCCGGGGTTTTTGATCTCCGATCTTGGATAGCTGCCGAAGCTGATTATTTTGTTCATATGCCAAAACCTCTCCGGAAGGCATTAAGCTCAGGTCCTTCCCTGACGCTCATACCATTCCTCTTTAGTAATGTTTATTTTTCTCGGCTTAGCGCCCTCCTGAGGGCCGATTATGCCCATTGCCTCAATATCGTCCATGATACGGGCGGCTCTCGGGAAACCCAGCTTCAATCTGCGCTGCAGGTGAGCTGTTGAGGCATTGCCTGTCTCAACGATTATGGTGATCGCCTGATTGACAAGATCGTCGTCCGGGTTTACCTCTATGTCATCAACAGAGACATTGTTCTTGTTCTTGGACTGCTCGATCTCACTCTGGCGGCGCTCAACGTCATAGACGATCTCCTCGTCATAGCTGCCGTCAAGCTCATTTTTAAGGAACTTCACCACATTGCGTATCTCAGAGGTGGAGGCAAAGCCGCTTTGTATTCTCAAGGGCTTGGGGAAGCCCACCGGCTTATAGAGCAGGTCGCCTCTGCCAAGCAGGTCCTCGGCGCCGATCTCATCAAGGATGACCCGTGAATCCACATTCGACGAAACCGAAAGTGCAGTACGGCTTGGGATATTGGCCTTGATGATACCTGTGATAACGTCTGTTCTCGGTGACTGGGTAGCGATAAGCATGTGCATACCTGCGGCACGGGCCAGCTGTGCAAGCCTCATGACACTTTCCTCGACCTCGCTTTTGGCAGCAAGCATAAGGTCAGCGAACTCGTCTATGACAATAACGATATAATGGAGCTTCTTATATTCCAGCTCCGGGTTATCGTCAACAAATTCATTAAAGTCCTCAATATTCTTGACGCCGTTGGCTTCAAACAGATTATAGCGGCGCATCATCTCATTTACCGCCCATCCCAGTGCGCCTGCGGCCTTCATCGGGTCGGTGACTACCGGGATAAGCAGATGCGGTATGCCGTTATACATCGGGAACTCTACCTTTTTCGGGTCAATGAGTATCAGCTTGACCTCATCAGGGGTCGCATGGAAAAGTATATTCAGTATGATAGAGTTAGTAAAGACCGATTTACCGGAGCCGGTGGTGCCTGCGATCAGCATGTGTGGCATGGTGGCAATATCGCCCATGACGATATTACCGTCAATATCCTTGCCCACCGCAAAGGAAAGCTTGCTCCGGGCTCTGCGGTAATCGTCGCTGTCGATAAGCTCACGCAGCGAAACGCTGTCACGGTGGATATTCGGCACCTCGACGCCTATGGCTGCCCTGTTGGGGATAGGAGCGATTCTGACGCCGCTGGTGGCAAGATTAAGGGTAATATCCTTGGCACGGTTCTCGATCTTGCTGACGGAAACTCCCCTGCCCGGTTCCAGCTCATAGCGTGTTACCGAAGGCCCACGGCTGATGCCCACGAGGGTAGTCTTGATGCCGAAGTCCTCAAGGGTCTGCACCAGCTTAGCTGACTTGCTCTGCATTTCCTGCTGGGCTTCCTCCGGGGTGGTTGTGTTCTTGGCGTATTTCAGAATGTCAACAGGCGGGTAGGTATAGGCCGGAATAGCTTCTCCCTGACCGGTCATTACCGTCTGGCCGCTGCCGTCCACATAAACCTCTGTCTGCTTTTCCTTCGGCTGATCATAACTGCTGCTCTCCGGCGGCGGAGGCGCATTATTATAGGGCTCATCGTCGCCAAAGAGCTTATCGTAGATCTGCTCCTCGCTCTCGGAGAGAGGCTGCTCCTTTTTGGAGCGCTTCTTTTTGGACTTTTCGTCCTTGGGGAGCTTGCTCTTATCCTCCGGCAGGTCCCACACCGGGCCCCTGCCGAATTTGGGCAGAGAGATCTCCGGGCGTGCCTGATTGTTTCTAAGCTTTTCCTCACGCTCCTGCTGGGCGGATATTTCATCAGCCTCAGTGGGCTGGTTTATCATTCCAACTGCTTCATCTATGAGCTTTGAAATATCATTTGCCTGTTCCTGCGGCTGAGCTTCCTCCGGCACAGGCTCGTAGGGGGTAGGGTCCTTGGGCTTCTTTACGGTCCTGGCTCTGGCCTTCTTTTCAGTTTCTTCGTCACGGTAATACTTTGCGATATCGACTCTTGGCTTTTCCTTGTTCTGCGGCCTTGAGGCTTCCTCCTCAGCACGCAGGCGCAGCCTTTCCTCTCTTGCAGCGGCACGGTCCTGCCTGTCCTCATTGACAGCCTTATAGCCCCCGACAAAGGGCTTGGAGAAGGCTCTGAAAAGCTGTGGCAGAGTTATATTCGTGAGCAGCATGATAAATGTGAAATCCAGCAGCACTACGATTATCGCACCGCCGACTTTTTTAAACAGCGCCAGCAGCGGCCAGCCTACAAATGCAGCTGCCACGCCGCCTCCTGCCAGAGCAGTTCCTCCGCTGTAAAGGAAGGCTATCTTTTTTCCGAAGCTTGTCCCGACGATAGGCTGGCCGAAGAATATCTGTGCTGTTGCCGAAAACAGGATCATCAGCACAAGCCCCTGGATAACTCTTGCTATAATGGCGCTCTGCTTTTTATCAGAAGCTATTTGCAGGGCAACATATATTATCAGCGGGCCGACGATAAACACTGAAAGCCCAAATATTCCACGGTTGGCGATAAAGAGCTTATTCCAGAGCCCGTCGCCGCTCACATAGGTCATCAGCAGCTCTGCTACTCCCATAAAGAATAGTATATAGCTCCAGAAGCGCCTTACCTCTCTGCTGCTTTGTTCAGTCTTAGCCGCCTTGCCGGTATTGGCAGTTTTTTTGGCAGCAGGCTTTCTTGCACTGCTTGTCTTTTTAGCAGGCGCCTTGCTGTTTCCCTTTGCGGTTGCCATTTATTGATCTCACCTCTTTGGTATATGACCGTACATAGTATATAAGACGGCCGCCGTCTCAGAGGACGTGCAGGCAGTCCGAAAATCAGCCGATCA
>CADBTF010000086.1 GCA_902797485.1 uncultured Ruminococcus sp.
CAGAAGACTTGAGCAGCTCCACGCTATGGAGGAGGACGGTACATTCAACCTGCTCCCCAAGAAGGACGTTGTTAAGCTCACCCTCGAGATCGAGAAGCTCGAGAAATTCATGGGCGGTATCAAGAATATGAAGACTCTCCCCGGAGCACTCTTCGTTGTTGACCCCCGCAAGGAGAAGATCGCAGTAAGCGAAGCCAAGAAGCTGGGTATCCCGGTAGTGGCTATCGTTGATACCAACTGTGACCCTGACGATGTTGATTATGTTATCCCCGGCAATGATGACGCTATCAGAGCAGTTAAGCTGATCGCCGGCTGCATGGCTAACGCTATCATCGAGGGCAGACAGGGCGCTGACGCTGAGGTCTCTGAGGAAGAGGCTGAGAAGGCTGACGAGGCTGAGGACGCAGAATAATTCTGATAATAAGGGCAGGCGGGCAGTCTGCCCATTCTGTAATAAATGACAGCTGACGCCCGGGCCGGTATGCTCATGTGAGGTCGGCTGTCCGCTGACAAATAAATAACAGGAGGAATCATAAATGGGTAAGGTTTCAGTTGCAGAGATCAAGGATCTTATGAAATCCACCGGCGTTGGCATGATGGACTGCAAGAAGGCTCTCGAGGAAGCCGAGGGCGATACAGAAAAGGCCGTTCTCATTCTGAGAGAAAAGGGCCTTGCTACACAGGCTAAGAAGAGCAGCAGAGTTGCCGCAGAGGGTATCGTTACTTCTGTAGTAGAGGGCAATGTAGGTGCTGTTGTTGAGGTTAATATAGAGACAGATTTCGCTGCCAACAACGAGGAGTTCAAGGCTTTCGTTGCAGCAGTTGCAAAGACTGTTATCGAGCAGGATCCTGCCGATCTGGACGCTTTGAAGGCTATGAAGATCAGCGGCGGAGATAAGACCGTAGAGGAGACTCTCCAGGATCTGTTCATCAAGATCAGAGAAAATATGCTCATCAGACGTTTCAAGAGATTTGAAGGCGTGCTGGTTCCTTACGTTCACGGCGGCGGCTCCATTGGTGTTATGGTTAAGCTTGACACCGATCTGCCTGCTGACAAGGTATTTGAGGTCGGCAAGAACTGCGCACTGCAGGTAGCTGCTATGAACCCCTCTTACCTGAACAGAGAGGCTGTACCTGCTTCTGCTCTTGATGAGGAGAAGAAGATACTCCTTGCACAGATGAGCGAGGATCCTAAAATGGCCAACAAGCCCGAGCAGGTAAAGGCAAAGATCGTAGAGGGCAAGGTCGGCAAGTTCTATTCCGAGAACTGCCTGCTTGAACAGACCTTTGTTAAGTCTGACCTTTTCGAGGGCACTGTGGGCAAGTATGTTGAGGACGCAGCCAAGAAGCTCGGCGGCAGCATCAAGGTAGTTGAGTATGCACGTTTTGAGCGCGGCGAGGGCGTCGAGAAGAAAGAAGACAACTTTGCAGATGAAGTTGCTTCCATGATCAAGCATTAATCCTAATACCTTATTGTCAAAAGTGGAAAAGGGCTTCGGGCGTAATGTCCGGGGCTCTTTTTCGTTCTATTCTGATAGCTTCGCACATAAAATAAAAAAGGCGCAGACACGCTGCGCCTGATCCTTTTGCTAAACTGCCTTATTTTGCCTTGATCTCTGCAAGACATACCGAGCATATGGACTTGCCCTTGTAGTCTATAATATCCTCCGGGCTGTTGCAGAATACACAGGTGCGCTGGAATTTTTTCAGTATGATAGTGTCATCATCTGTGTATATCTCGATAGCATCTTTCTCGTTAAGATCAAAGGTGCGCCTTAATTCGATCGGTAATACTATACGCCCCAGTTCATCAACTTTTCTAACGATTCCTGTAGATTTCATTGTACCGTTTCCCCTTTGCTTAGTTTCGTGAGATTGTATACTAATATTATATAATTAGTTATGATTTTTGTCAATAGCGTTTTATTGATAAATTCCGACTAAAAGCAAGAATTTATAGTTTATTCACAAAATAATTGCACTTTTAAACAAAATAAATATCAAGGAGAATAAGTATATGAATATCCTGCTCGTGACATTGTGTGCCATTGGTCTTGTCTATTCTCTTGCTGCCGGTGATGTCAGCAGTCTGTCCCTCGCCGCCGCCGATTCTGCGGAGAACGCACTTAAACTGTGGCTGACCGTCGCCGCCGCCATGATGCTCTGGTCGGGGCTGATGCGTGTGGCTGAAAAAGCCGGGATAGTTGACAGGCTGTGCCAAACGGTGCGCCCTCTGATGAGGCTCCTGCTCCGGGACCTCCCCCCGGAGAGCCCCGCCATGAAAGCTGCTGCCATGAATTTCACCTCAAACCTGCTGGGGCTCGGTAATGCCGCTCTGCCCTTCGGCCTGCGGGCCATGAAGGAGCTGGAAACCGCCCGCTGCTCCCAGAGGACAATGGCGGCCTTTATCCTGCTGAACACCGCATCAGTGCAGCTGGTGCCTATGAATATCATCACCCTGCGGGCTGCTGCCGGAAGCCCCACCCCCTCGGACTGCGTGCTGCCGATACTGTTCAACTCACTGCTGTCTCTCACCTGCGGTCTGCTGGCTGTCTGCGCTGTATACAGTCCTGCGCTCTCACCGGGAAAGGGTGGGAAGATCAGAAATAAAAAACCACGGGAGGAACGGGCATGGAACTATTCGGGCTCTTAGCGCCGGCGGTGATCGTCGTTATTCTGGTCACAGGGGCAGTCAGGGGGGTGGATATAGCTGCGGAGTTCGGCAAGGGGGCAATGGAAGGGCTGAATACAGCAATAGAGCTTCTGCCGGTGCTCCTGCTGGTGGTGACGGCTGTTGGCTTTGCCTACCGCTCCGGGGCGCTGGGAGCACTGGGAGAGCTGCTGGAGCCAATCCTGAGCAGGGCGGGCTTATGCGGTGATGTGGTGCCGCTGGCACTGGTAAGGCCGGTATCCGGCAGCGGGGCGCTGGCGGTATACAGCAGCATAATAGGTGAGCTGGGGCCGGACAGCTTTGCGGGGCGTGCGGCGACGGTGCTCATGGGCTCCACGGAGACCACCTTTTATACCATAGCGGTGTACTATGCGGCCACAAGCCTGAAACCGGGGCGGGGAGTGTTTATCACCTCCCTGACGGCGGACGCTGCGGGGCTGATATTCTCAGCGCTGACGGTGAGGCTGTTTTATTAGCGTCGGGGGACTGATTTTTGTGAATATAGCACAACTCTGTGCATGATTTTCTGTTATATATGTGCATTGTAATAAAGCTGAAAATTTGGTATAATAGTTTTGTTATCCCTGCTAAACCAATTGCAGAGGTTAATATTATCTTCTCCCGAAAGGACTGACCTGCTCAATGTGGGCTTACGAAAGTGTATTTTATCAGATCTACCCCCTCGGCTTCTGCGGTGCGCCCTTTGAAAATGACGGCCTTCAGGAGCACCGTATCTTAAAGGTGCTTGACTGGATAGACCATATCAAGGCTCTGGGCTGCAATGCCATCTATTTTTCCCCCGTCTTTGAAAGCGACACCCACGGCTACAACACCCGTGATTACACAAAGATAGACTGCCGCCTCGGCACCAATGAGGATTTCAAACAGGTGTGCGATGCCCTCCATGACGCCGGCATAAGGGTGGTGCTGGACGGTGTGTTCAACCATGTGGGCCGGGGCTTCTGGGCCTTTAAGGACGTGCTTGAAAAGCGCTGGGATTCCCCTTACAAGGATTGGTTCAACATCAATTTCGACGGCAACTCCAACTACAACGACGGCCTTTGGTATGAGGGCTGGGAGGGCCATTACGATCTGGTAAAGCTCAACCTCCGCAACCCTGCGGTCACCGGGCATATCTTTGAATGTGTACGCCGCTGGCGTGAGGAGTTCGGCATAGACGGTCTGCGGCTTGATGTGGCCTACTGCCTTGACTTTGATTTCCTGAAAAACCTTCACAATGTCTGCAAGGGCATTGACCCGGAATTCTTTATCCTCGGAGAGCTGCTCCACGGCGATTATGCACGCTGGGTAAACCCGGAGATGCTGGATTCCGCCACCAACTACGAGTGCTACAAGGGGCTTTACTCCAGCTTCAACTCGCTGAATATGTTTGAGATCTGCCACTCCCTCAAGAACCAGTTCGGGCCGGAGCAGTGGTGCCGCTACCGGGGAATGCACCTGTTCTCATTTGTTGACAATCACGATGTTTCACGCATAGCGTCGGTGCTTCAGAACGAGAAGCATCTCCCGCTGATATACGCACTGCTTTTCGCTATGCCGGGTATACCCTGCATCTACTACGGCTCCGAGTGGGGCACCAAGGCGGACAAGCGTGACGGCGACCCTGCGCTTCGGGTCAGCTTTGAGGAGCCGGAGCACACGGAGCTCACTGACTGGATAGCGTCGCTTGCCAAGGCCCGCCGGGAGAGCAAGGCCCTTTGCTACGGTGATATATCTATCCCGGTGCTCACCAACAAGCAGTGCATTATCCAGCGTGAGTTTGAGGGCGAGCGTGTCATGGCAGCCATTAATGCGGACAGCGAGCCTTATGTGGCCCACTTTGATGCCAAGTGCGGCAGAGCCGAGAACCTGCTCTCCGGCGGCTGGCACGATTTCGGCGGCGGCAGCGAGCTTGCGCCTTACTCCGCAGAGATCTGGAAATGCGAGCGCTGAAACAATGCACAGCTTCAATGCACAATGCACAATGCACAATGCACAATGAAGGAGTCGCCTTTGGCGACAATATGCCCATTCGGGCAGCATAGTGAGTGCGGGAGGAATACTTTTGTGTTCTTGGAATGCGTTTGGTTTTTATATGTGTTCTGTGAGGGTGCCTGCGGGCGTCCTCAGTTTGGTGTTCTGTCATTGGCTTCGGGGCAATGGTAATGGGGTAATTATTTGGACACTTGACCGGTGAGAAAGCAAAATTGAACACATCGCAGACACCCGGAGAGAACGTCAGGAAACCGGTACCAAAAAATCCGGCCCGCATTTCGCAAGCCGGATAATTGTGCATTAAAAGCCGCAAAGGGTCAGCCAAGCTTCGACCCTCACCCTACCCGCAAGGGCGGATAATTGTGCGGTCTCTCGGAACGAGAGACTGTGCATTTGTGCATTGTGCATTGAATTAGTGCATTGAAAAGCTACAGTTTCCCCCTCCTCTGTAGCCTAAGCTACAAAAAAGCCCGGAGCTGTTGCTTAAACTACAGCTCCGGCGGGAATTGTCTATTGAATTTCCCGGAATATGTGTTATTATATGATCACACCGAGAGAACACATAAAGGAGGAGAAAAGAATATGAGGCTGAAAGACCCATAGCGGCGAAGAACAG
>CADBTF010000087.1 GCA_902797485.1 uncultured Ruminococcus sp.
ATACTTTTTGGGGAGAAGTGCGGCCGCCAGGAATATAAACCCGTCGCCTATGTGAGTATAGCCCAGCCCGGTGGGAACATGGATATAAGCTGTGGCCACAAAGATGACTGCTGTAAGCAGCCCGGCAAGGGTAATCCTCTTTATACTGATCTTTTCTGACATTGAAATTCACCTTTCCTTCATTTTGAGAGCCTTTGTATGCGATGTTCATATTATAATTTGCTTTTGAAAATAATGCAAATCATAAATTGATATTTGATTATTGTATTGCGATTGTAGAATTTTAACAAGTGCGTTTTTGCAATATGCAATGATGTTGTACGAAATACACAACGGATTTTGGCGTATTTTGTACTGTGATTTTCCGTTTGGGCAAAATGATAATTAAGCAGCTGCGCTTTGAAAATCAATTGTGCAACCTGTAGATTTTGAAAGTTAGCTATAACTTATTTTTCAAAAAGCTCCTTCCTTGATTATCGGACAATATTATTGAAAATAACGCTGAAAGGCTTATTTGCAGTATGTTGATCGTTTACGGATATTTCAAACAGCGGATAAAAAAACAAGCATTAGTTAACATTCATTTTGCTTGACAAATCTGCTGATTTGAGCTATAATAGACAATAGGAAAATTTGTATTTCAATTAATGAGGTACAATTGCCCTTCATATCTTTTGAGAGGAGTTTTTTTATGGCAAATGCAAGCTTAACCAAAAACCCAAATGTAAACAAATGGGTAGATGAAATGATTGCTCTTACGACCCCTGATTCCGTAGTGTGGATCGACGGTTCTGATGCTCAGCTTCAGGCTCTGCGTGATGAGGCGATCAAGACCGGAGAGATGGTTCAGTTGAACTCTGATGAGTACCCCGGCTGTTTATATCACAGGACCAAACCCAACGATGTTGCCCGTGTTGAGGACAGAACCTTTATCTGCACCAAGACCAAGGAAGATGCAGGCCCGACCAACAACTGGATGGATCCGGACGAAATGTGGAATATGCTCGAACCTATGTACAAGGGTGTTATGAAGGGAAGGACCATGTATGTTATCCCATATTCCATGGGCCCTATCGGTTCACCTCTTGCTAAGGTCGGCGTTGAGCTGACTGACTCTATCTATGTTGTACTTAATATGGATATTATGACCCGTATGGGAACCAAGGCTTTTGAGAATCTGGGCGATACCTCTGATGATTTCGTTAGAGGACTTCACTCCAAGGCTGATGTTGACCCTGAAAAGAGATACATTGTTCAGTTCCCTGAGAAGAACTCTATCTGCTCCATCAACTCCGCTTACGGCGGAAACGTTCTGCTCGGCAAGAAGTGCTTCGCTCTCAGGATCGCTTCCTTCCAGGGCAAGAATGAGGGCTGGATGGCTGAGCATATGCTAATCCTCGGCGTTGAGAAACCTGACGGTGAAGTAAAATACATCACTGCTGCATTCCCCTCTGCCTGCGGCAAGACCAACCTTGCTATGCTTATCCCGCCTAAGTACTATACTGAGCAGGGCTACAAGGTTTGGACAGTCGGAGACGATATCGCTTGGATGAAGCCCGGCAAGGACGGCAGACTTTATGCTATCAACCCTGAGAACGGCTTCTTCGGCGTTGCTCCCGGAACAAATGCAAAGAGCAACTACAATGCTCTTGCTTCAACCAAGAAGAACGCTATCTTTACAAACGTTGCTATCAACCTTGACAACATGACTCCCTGGTGGGAGGGCCTCGACAAGAATCCTCCTGTTAATGCAGAGGAGTGGAAGGGCGCTCATGTAAACGGACCGGAGTATGTTGCAAGCGGTGAAAAGCTTGCTCACCCCAACTCCAGATTTACTGCTCCGGCAGAAAACTGCCCCTGCGTATCTCCTGAGTTCAACAACCCTGAGGGCGTTCCTGTAATGGCTATGATCTTCGGCGGCAGACGTGAAAAGACTACTCCGCTGGTATATCAGTCCTTTGACTGGACACACGGTACTTATGTAGGCTCTGCTGTTTCTTCTGAGACGACCGCTGCTGCTACAGGTGCTGTTGGCGTGCTCCGTCATGACCCGATGGCTATGAAGCCCTTCATTGGTTACAATGTAGGTGATTACTGGAATCACTGGCTCGAAATGGGTGATATTCTTGGCGATAAGGCTCCTAAGATCTTCAATGTTAACTGGTTCAAGAAGGACGAGAACGGCGACTTTATGTGGCCCGGCTTCGGCGACAATATGAGAGTTCTCGACTGGATCATCAAGCGCTGCGAGGGCACTGTTGATGCTGTTGAAACTCCTATCGGCTTCCTGCCCAAGCCTGAGGATATTAACCGCACAGGTATCGAGGACGAGGTTTCTCTTGACAGAATGAAGGAACTGCTTGCAGTTGACAAGGATCTCTGGAAGGCTGAGATCAAGGAAATGCGCCGCTACTATGATGAGGACATCAAGGCTAAGGGCGGACGTATCCCTGAGGCACTCTACAAGGAGCTTGACAAGATCGAGGATAGACTGAACAAGGCTTGATCTTCGCATAATTTTAAAGGCTGTCCGTGAAGGGCAGCCTTTTTGTGTTCAGATAACTTTGTAGGTAATTCCGGCAAATTCTATTTCAGTTAGTCCTTCGAGGTCAATCATTCGGTAGAAGCTTCCTCTGTATTCGCACTTACCGTTTTCGTCCGGGTTACAAATGACCTCGGGATAAAAGTCACACTGGTTGACGTCATCTGTGCTTTGCAGAACTTGTTCGGATTTGTTATTGAACCTAAGTGTCATATATTTTGGCGCAAATTCAGAAATTGTTTCATACTCGCCCTCTGTGTAGGTGAAATCCATCATAAAGCCTGAAATAACTGCTTTGTAACCATTTTCAGATACGAGATGATAACTCAGTGTGTTGGGTTTTGTGCTTACTCTGAGCTTTAATCCGTCCAAAGCAGATGACGGAAGCCCCGAGTCGATCTTTTCGGTAAAGACAATATTCACCTCGTCCGGCAGAAGCAGCTTTCCCTCAGAGAATGGTTCGCCAAGATGGATTTTCATAATATAAGGAATACCTTCTGTATGGTCTTTACCGTAGTTGTAGGTGATTCCTAACATAGGTGTAACATTTTGATTGATCTGCTCCAGATTATTGCCTTCGTCATCAAGCATTATTATTTCCGGTACTTGGCTTTGAGTATTAAATATAGCATTGCCAATTTCGTCCAGCGGCTCCGCCGTTATCACACCGTAGGCGTAGTTCTCATCTACCATAAGGTTTTCAAGTGTCAGCCGGACGTGATCGTTTTCGGTAACCTGACCTACCGCAAAGCCCCTTTCTTCAATTTCAGAGGCCATTTCTTCATTGTAATAAAACTCTACAGAATCCTTGTGTATCAGTGATGCTACTGTAACTGCACCGGCTGTTACTGTCATAACAGCTGCCGCTGCTGCCGCTGCGATAAACCCGGCAGAAAATTTTCGCCGCCTATGCAGATCTGCCGGCTGCGCCTCGGCTTCACGCAGATATTTTTCATCGGCAAGCCCAATGATCTCTAACATTTTATCGTTCATATTAATCCCTCTCTTTCCAATAGCTTTTTCAGTTTTGTCCTTGCACGGTGAAGCGTGACTTTTACCTTGCTTTGTGTTATCCCAAGTTTTTTTGCAATTTCATCAATAGTATTCATATACCAGTATCGCCTGAGAAATACCCTTCGCTGTTCTTCGGAGAGCGTGCCAAGAAACTCGTTGAAGGCTGATTTTAAGGTAAGGTTATCCTCAATGTCTTCGAGGTCTTTACTGCTGGCGGCTGCATCACTCAGTTCTTCAAGCAGCAGCTCTATATGCCCGGAACCACGTTTTTGGGCGTGCTGCTTTCTCCAGATGCTTATGGCGTTATTGCGGGTCAGACCGGCAAGATATGATCTCAGGTCATTCGGACGTGAGGGAGGTATATTCTGCCAGACTGAAACTAAGGTGTCGTTCAGGCATTCCTCACTGTCCTCTAAGCTCCTTAGAATATTGTTAGCGATTGAAGAGATATATGCTCCGTATAATGCCTTTATTTCATAAATCGCTGTTTCGTCACGTTGGAACAACATCTCTATCAGCTCGGTATCTGTCAAATAACTCACCGCCTTTGCCTTGATGAAGCGCTTCAACTATATAGACGCAGAGCATCTCAAAATGGTTACATGATGCTCTAAAAATAAAGCATTTCCGGTAATATTTCCGGAAGGTCAGTTTTCTTATATTATTGACTATGACTGTATTGTTGTGCTATAATGTATAAAACACTTAGTGATGTGAGGCGGGACTATGAATGAACAAGCAAGGAGAGGCTTTATGCCGACTGATATACGGGATTTCGGAGAAAAGAAGCTGCCTGTTTTAAGAAAGGCAGCTCAGGAGGTTTACTATTTAATTGACCGTGGCTATCCTGTGACAAGCACAACAAGGTTTGTAGGCGACCATTATCAGCTGTCAGAGCGCCAGAGGCTTGCTCTTGCAAGAGTTATCTCCCCGGAGAAAAGCCTGATCTCCCGCAAGAGCAGGGAGGTTCAGAGTATATCCGGAGAGACTGTATATATCGACGGCTTTAATGTAATTATCGGCCTTGAGATAGCCTACTCTGATTCAATGCTTTTTAAGTGTATGGATAATACTATCCGTGACATTGCCGGCCTGCACGGAACATATCGCCTTATCCCTCAGACTACACTCGCTGTAAAGGCTATGCTGATGACATTGGACGAATTATCTGCGGCTAAAGCAGTTATCTACCTGGATAAGCCGGTCTCCAATTCGGGAAGGCTGAAGCAGCTCATTTATGAACTGAACGAGGAATACAAGCTTGATTTAGATGTTGTGCTCGACGACCATGTGGATTCTGCTCTGAAAGGCTGCTCATTGGTCGCATCAGCAGATGCGATAATTCTTGATGAGTGTGACAAGTGGTTCAACCTTGCAAAAGAGGTAATATCAAGGCAGATCGGTGATTACGATTATATAGAGATTATTTGATCCTTAGTGTTTTCAGATACTGCTTGGTCTCATCACTGATGCGGTAGCTTTCGATAGCTTTTTGTATAGTTTTGTTGTGCACCCATTCTGATAGCTTATGATCTGTTAAATATGGGATAGTGCTGTTATACTGCTTGGCAAGAGCAGTTGCAAAATACCACGCCAGCATCATGTTGATGTAGTATTCCTCTGATCTTATCTTTGTTGCAATCTCTAAGTATTCCGGCTTGAAATCCTCATCAAGATAAAACCGCATCAGCGTGCCGAGCGCATATCTTACTGTGTAGGTATGAGGTGAAGCAAGCCATGACTTGATGTATGGCAGGAGCTTATCGGTATTCTTTTCAAAAGACTTTGGCGCCCAGCAATCGCATGTCGCCCAGTTATCAATATAGGGCAGGAAGGCCTGGACTTCAAGGATCGAGCTCTCAAGATTTTTGTTTTTTGAAATTATAAATGCGTGAAGATTATTTTCTTCATAGTATCTGTGAGGCAGTGAATCTATAAATTCATTGATGTTTTTTCGCTTTGAAAGCTCATTCGCAAGCTTTCGCAGCAGGGGAGTCCTGACGCCGATTATCCTGTCCTCTGCATATCCCGGCATGAGCTTTCGATGAAATGCCTTATATTCAGGGTCTGCAAGCTCGAAAAGCCGAGCTTCTATCTCATTTATCAGATCATTCATTATTATCACCTCGCTTTAATAGTAGCATAGAGAGCATTGTTTGTCAACGTTGTATAAGTCAATAATTCATTCAATTTGTTATCAAAGTGTTAAATCAATTGACTTTTCAAATAAGATGTGATATAATAAAACTAATTGCTTGCAGGTTTGTTTGGTATGCGTCTATCAGATAATAAATAAGAACCGGCAAGATGTAATGAAGGAGGGGAGCTTCTTGAAGCTGTTAGGTAGCAAAAAAGAAACAAGCAGTAGTGTTCCGCTTCTTGAAACTAAGGCTGTAAACAGCAGCAGCGGGGGATTTAAGCTGAAGAGTTTAAAAACCATAGCTATACTGTTAGTCGCAGCAGTCGTCATTGTCTTTGCGATCATTCTTATTATCAGGTTGACCACAGAGGAAGGGAAAAAGAAGGCCGAAAAGCTTTCTGAATATCTTGGTACTAACGTCGGCTCAGTTGAGGACAAGCTCAATATGCACTTGAAGGATAACAGTGCTTATGCTATTCTGAATAAGTCAGATGCCTTTGACTATATCTATGAATCAGAGGACAGTGTGAACATCTCCGATATAAAATTCCCTGAATGGACTGTTACTGTTATAAAGACATCTTCCGAAAAGATCGACAGTGTGATCTATACTGATTACAATTTGCTGAAAAGTGACAGCAGAGGCGAAAAGCTTGCCAAGAGACCGGACCTTGATTCCTTTGGCCGAAGCACAAAGATGAAAACTGTGCTTGACGCTATCGATGCCTCTCCGTTCAGGATCATTTACAGCCTTGATTCAACAAAGTATGAGTTCAGGTACTGCTATGAGCTTGATAACGGAGATATTCAGAGCGTTGCTTTGATAGTCTGTGCTGACCTTGAAGGTAAATACATATACAGCTCATCTGAGGACCTTGACCCCTTCTTTATAACCTCTAAGGTCCCCTCATCACGCACCAATGAGTAGTTACAGATATGATACAGAATTAATACAAATTGTTTCATAAATCATACAGTTTGTTTGTTAGTCTTGACTAGTATGAAAAATGCTGATATATTATTTTTAGTCTGAAATTTGTAAGGAGGGTTTTTGTGGAAACAAGTTCTAAGCTCTGTATGGGCTGTATGAACGAGCTCGACGAAAACGGCGTTTGCCACTATTGCAGCTACACCGATGACATTCCGCATTTGCAGTCATATCTCGCTCCGAGAACAGTTCTTGACGATAGATATATTGTTGGTAAGATGCTTTCTTATAATGGCGAGGGCGCTTCATATATATGCTATGATATGATTAATAAAAGCAAAGCTGTCATCAGAGAATATATGCCTGATACTCTTTGTGATCGTGACCGGCAGAACCAGAATCTGATCCCCAATCCTGAATGTCTCGCTAAATACAAGACATATATGTCAGAGTTCACTGATATGAACAGGGTGCTCTCGAGAATGAGAAATCTTTCACATATCTCAACTCCTCTTGATATATTTGTGGAGAATAACACCACATATGTTATTCTGGAATATGTTGAAGGCGTTTCTTTAAAGAAATTTTTGCAGACTAACACCGGTTACCTGACCTGGAACAGAGTGAAAAAGCTTTTTATGCCTCTGTTTACCACTTTGAGCATCATACATAATTCCGGTATTATTCACCGCGGTATTTCGCCTGAGAATATTATAGTTACTACCGACGGCGAGTTGAAGCTTACCGGCTTTTCGATCAGCTCTATCAGGACCTCAAATACCGGTCTTTCTCCTGAATTCTATTCCGGATATACTGCTCCTGAACAGTATACCTCACTGGCATACCAGGGAACTTGGACAGATGTTTATGCTGTTGCAGCTGTGCTTTACAGGATATTGACCGGCTGTATGCCTCTTGATGCCAATACAAGATTAACCAATGATACCCTTGTGCCTGCTTCAAGGATCAATCCCGGTATTCCAAATTATGTATCTAACGTTCTTTCCCACGCTATGGCAGTTAAGGGAGAGGACAGAATACAGACTATCAACGATTTCGTTACCCAGCTTTTTGACAGGCACTATCAGCTGGAGCATCAGAAAGGCGCTACTCAGACAATACCTATCCAGCGTATCACTGATGCAAGCGAGCATCGTCCTAATACTAATAAAAAGAAGGCTGCGCCTGCTAAGGCTAAGACAAGCTCCGCTGCGGTAGCGGTGGCTGTGATAGTTATATTTGCTTTTCTGGCACTTGGAGCGTTTATGCTCTATCAATTGCTGCTCCCGCCGGATAGATCAAACGACAGCAATACAACAACAGATAAGGTCAGCTCTGTTTATCTGAACGAAAGCACAGTTGACGTTATCTCATCTGAGCCGATCATAACTGTTTCATCTGTTACTGACCCGGAGGACGAATACCCCTATGGCACCGGTGCTATCATGCCGAATGTAGTCGGCGTCAGATATGAAACTGTAGTCAGTCAGCTTGGCAAATCCTTTAACATTCGCCCTGATTATTTTTATTCAGATGCGGAAGAAAAGGGTATTATAACAGAACAGAGTATCCCACCCGATACAGACTATGACCCGGACAGAAAAAATGAGCTGGTGCTCAAAGTCTGCAAGGGTACAGAGAATGTGGCAGTTCCTGACTATTCCGGAAAGCTTTATAAGGATTACTCAGCTATACTTGATTCTTATGATATCAAGTATAAGAAGGTTGAGGTATACTCCGATACTGTGGGCATAGGATATGTTGTATCTACGGATATAGCAGTCGGCTATAATGTGAACGTCAAGAACGGCGAGGTGCTGACTGTCAAGGTCTCTAAGGGCAAGACTGTTAAGACAACAGCTGCTACAAAGGAGACGGCAGAAGTAACAAAAGCACAATAACCAAACTCTTGGAATAAAATGTTTCAAAAACTGCGAAAACGTTTAAATAATCTTTTAAACTTTGATAAACCCTTGACATTGTCAGGGGTTTATGCTATTATTATAAAGGTGCTTAATGCACAGTTATGTTGAATTAATACATATTTTTGGAGGTCTTTTTATGGCTCGTAGAATAGGAATACTTACAAGCGGCGGCGATGCTCCCGGTATGAATGCAGTCGTTCGTGCAGTTACAAGAGCTGGTCTGCAGAAGGGTATGGAAGTATACGGTATCCGCAGAGGATATGTAGGTTTGCTCACCGGTGACGTTTTTGAAATGGACGAGCGTACAGTTTCCGGCGTTATTCAGCGAGGCGGCACTTTCCTTTACACCGCAAGATGCCCCGAATTCAGAGACATGGAAGGCGTAAAGAAGGGCTATGAAATGTGCAAGAAGCTTGGCTTGGAGGGCATTGTTGTAGTTGGCGGCGACGGCTCCTTCAGAGGCGCAGGCGACCTCTCCTCACTCGGTATTAATTGCATAGGTGTTCCCGGCACTATCGACAATGATATTCAGTGTACTGAATATACTATCGGTTATGACACCGCTATGAATACAGCCATGGAAATGATCGATAAGATCTGTGATACCACTCAATCTCATGACCGCTGCTCTGTTATAGAGGTAATGGGCAGAAAGGCAGGTTATATTGCAGTTAATGTTGGTATAGCTGTCGGTGCTGAGGCTGTTATCACTCTTGAAGAGCCTTATGACCTCAATGAGATTGCTAAGAAGATGATGCAGGCAAAGAAGGGCGGTAAGACTCATTTCCTTATCGTTGTTGCCGAGGGCGTTGGTCAGACTGATGTTATCGCAAGAGAAATCCAGGAAATGACCGGAATGGAGTCCAGAGTAACTGTTCTTGGTCATGTTCAGAGAGGCGGATCTCCTACAGTCAGAGATAGAGTTCTTGCTACTGAAATGGGCTACCATGCAGTGGAGCTTCTTGAGCAGGGCATCGGTAACAGAATAGTTGGCCTCAAGGACGGTAAGGTCTATGATATTGACCTTCAGGAGGGCCTTGCTATGAAGAAGCCCTTTATCAACCGCAGATTTGAGATCATGAATATGACTGCATTCTGAATTTCAGCTGAAAAGCTGCATATAAGAGTAGAAGGCTGTGCGTTAAGTGTCCGAGGGACGGGGAGTTGCTTTCGGAACGAAAAGACATTTCTTGCGATACAGCATTCGCATCCCGCTTAGTATGATATGAAATCAAGATACCTTCTTTTCTATCGTATTTAGTGAGGAAAAGGAGGTATTTTTATGTCTGACAATAAACCGACAAATCATATCAGATTGTTTGGCAGTATCAAGGTCATGGTAGTCTGCGCTTTGTTTGTTGCATTAAGCATTGTGCTTGGGAAATTCTTATCCTTCAAGATCGGAGATGTTATCAGGCTGAGCTTTGAGAATCTTTCTCTGCTTCTTGCCGGAATTCTCTACGGCCCGCTGATCGGTATGTTTACAGCAGTGACCGCCGATATTGTCGGCTGCTTCTTATATGGATATACTATAAATCCTATTATTACCCTTGGCGCTGCTTGCATAGGCTTTTTCTCAGGAGCACTTTCGGCTTTTGCATTTAAAAAGCATCTGCTGCCTAATGTGGCGATCTCTGTTTTTGTATCTCATATAATAGGCTCTGTTATAGTTAAATCTATAGGGCTTTATATCTATGCTCCTAACCAGCGGGATATGCTGATATGGAGAGTGCCTTCATATTTGATAATAGCCACAGCCGAAACTGCTATTATTTTTACGCTGTTAAGCAGCAAATCCTTTATCAAGCAATTTGAAAGAGTAAAAAAGAAATATGACTGAATTTGAAAAGGCTAAGGAAATATTGAAGAAAGCATCAAGATCGGGCAGCAGGCTCGGTCTTGAACGCATTTTAGAGCTTGTCTCTATATTTGATAACCCTCAGGATAAGCTGAAAACTATCCATGTCGCAGGCACCAATGGCAAGGGATCATTTTGTGCGATGATTTCTGCGGCATTATCTGCTTGCGGGTATAAGACAGGAACGTTCTCATCACCTGTGATGCTTGAGGTCAATGATTGCATCAGGATCAATGGGTTGCCGGTTGATGAAAGCGTTTTTGCAAAGGCAGTTTTTAAAATTGATGCTGCTTCAAAACAAATGACAGATAAGCCGACTGAATTTGAAATGCTCACTGCTGTAGCATTTTATATCTTCTGGCAGGAGAAATGTGTTTTTGCGGTCGTGGAGTGCGGCATGGGAGGGGATACTGACTCTACTAACGTTATCAGCAAGCCCTTGATTTCGGTCATTACCAACGTGACTATCGACCATAAAGACTATCTTGGAAATACAGTAAGTGAGATCGCTTCTCATAAGGCAGGGATAATTAAATCCGGTGTGCCTGTATATTTCGGCGGTAATGACGATGAGGCTTATAAGGTCGTTTTACAAGCTGCTAAAGCAAACTGCTCAGTGCTTTACAGACCTGACTATGAGTCTGTATCTTTTCCGGATAATGGAGATCTTAACGGTGATGATGTTCATATCAATTACAAGGGTATAGATTACTGTACTCCGCTGCGTGGAAGCTATCAGGTCTGCAATCTTTTAAATGTTCTTTCCTGCATAGATATACTTGCCGAACAAGGCATTTCTATTTCACCTGAGCTTGTCAGAAAAGGAATTGCATCTGTTCATTGGGAGGGCAGGTTTGAAAAGCTCTGCGATGACCCTCTTGTGATATTTGATGGCGCACATAATTATGACGGAATGAAAGAGCTCTGCAATAGTATCAAACGCTATTTTAATGGCATAAAACCTGTGATCCTCATTGGTGTGCTTGCTGATAAGGACTACCGCTCTTATGCAGATATGCTGAGGCCTTTGGTCAATTGCGCCTTTGCGGTTGCGCCGGATAGTCCTCGTGCATTGAGCTCTGAAAAGCTTGCTGAGTGCTTTAATGGTTTTGGGCTTGATACAAAGGCGTTTCCGGATATAGCTGCTGGATTTGATGAAGCGTATAGTTACTGTAAGCTCAAACAATTACCCTTGTTTGTCATAGGCTCGCTTTATATGTATAAAGATATAAAAAATGCACTCAAAAAAATTAACAGTAAATAATAACAAAATAGCACTTGATTTTTTATGCAAATTGTAGTATAATAATTCAAGTGTTTATTTTTATTATTTTAACGGAGTTGATAATATGATAAAGGTAGGATTTATCGGTGCCGGGAACATGGGCTATGCTATTATGAAGGGTATTGCCGGCAGCAGCCTTAGTGAGAGCATTTCGCTTTACGCCTATGACAGCTATGAGCCTGCTTTGCAGAGAACTGCCGAAATTGGTGTTTCTGCTTTGGAAAATGAAGCTGATGTTGTTGAGGTATGCAAATATGTTTTTCTTGCAGTCAAGCCGCAGCAGCTTGATGTTGTGCTTGATGCTGTCAAGCCGGCAGTAAGCCCGGAAACAGTGATCGTTTCTATCTGCGCCGGGATCACAGACGAGTATATTGCTTCTAAAACTATCTCAGATGCTAAGGTCATTCTTGTAATGCCGAATACACCTCTGCTTCTTGGCGAAGGCGCTACAGCTCTTTCCAGGGGTGACAAGGTAAGCGACGAAGAATTCAAGCTTGTTTGCAGCATCTTTGGCTCCTGCGGCATTTACAGCGTGATACCTAAGAACAAGATGAAGGAGATCATTGCTGTCAATGGCTCATCTCCTGCTTTTATTTACCTGTATGCTAAGTCATTTATTGATTATGCCGAGAGTGTAGGGATAAGCACTGAGGCTGCTACTAAGCTTTTTGCCAAGTCTCTGATCGGGTCTGCGAAAATGATAACTGACAGCGGCAAAACTATAGATGAGCTTATCACAATGGTATCCTCAAAGGGCGGCACAACCATCGCCGGCCTTGAAAAGCTCAGAGAAGGCAACCTTGATAAAGCAGTTAAAGAGTGCTGTAAGGCATGCACCAAAAGAGCTTACGAGCTTAGCAAGTAATTAAATCCAGCTTGTCTGCATAAGATTAATTAGCAGTTTTATTCAATGCTATGGAGTGATACTTATGCAGTACAAAACAAATCGTAACCAATTTCAGGATATTGATATTTCCTTTGCATTTATGACTGGCTTCCTCTTACTGGGTGTGATCTTCGGAACTCTCTCCTACTGCTTCATGTCAGAGGGAACAGTGGAGTTATTAAGCAAAGCCACCAAAGGGTATATTGATTTCCGCAAGTCTTCGGATTTCGGCCATATTCTGATAGATTCATTCTTAGTCTCAAGCTTGTTTATTGGAATTGAGTTTATATTCGGCTTGTCAGCGCTTGGGCAGCTCCCGGAACTGTTTGTACTGTTATATCGAGGCTCAGGGCTTGGCATTATCCTCTCTCAGGCTTATGACAGTATTGATAAGAGCAAGCTTGTACTTGTTATTTTGCTTATCGTTCCGTCTTGTATAGTGTCTTGTTATGCGCTGTGTGTTGCTGCTAAAGAGGCTGTCAGGATGTCCGGACGGCTGCTTCGGCTTATGGCAGTCAACAGGCCTGTTCTGGGTTTGTTGGATCATTTCAAAAACTATTCAGCAAGATTTGCGGCAATAGAAGCAATGGCTGCTGTTTCTGCAGCGCTTGATTGTATTCTATCGCTTACGCTTGCTTCAAAAATATAGGAAGGTTAAAAGGAGAATTTCAATGGCATACAATTATCGCCCGCGAGGGCTTGCGAGGCCTCCAAAGGAGAAAAAAGGAATATTTAAGTTCTTTGAGATCTATGGCCGTCGCTTCTGGACTTTAATGGCTCTTAACGTGATCTATTTTGTGATTTTTATCCCAATACTTGTTGGTTGGTGGCTGGTTGACAAGTTTAATAGCTATACACCTCTTTTGCTTGGGCTTATCACGGCTGTTTTGTTCGGCCCGGCAACAACTGCCATGACAAAGATCTGCCGAAACTATTCCCAGGAGAGAAATGCCTTTGTGCTTGCAGATTTTTTTGATACCTTCAAGAAAAACATAAAGCAAGGCATGATAATGGGCATAGTTGACGTTATCTTTATTGCAGGCTTTACTGTTGCGATACCGTCATATATGACCTGGGCTGAGAAGGAAAGCTTTATGTATGTTCCCTTCGTTCTTACAATTAGCTTTATGATAGTATTTTTTATGATGCACTTTTATATTTACTTAATGATAGCATCTACTAATCTTTCTATCATGAAGATATTAAGAAATGCGTTTTTCCTTGTGCCGCTTGGCTTTAAGTATTCTGCTTTTACTTTGCTGAACTGGATATGGGTAGCCGGCCTTGTTGTACTGCTTTATCCTTATTCTATTTTCATTGTACCGGTTTGGCCGCTGTCGTTTTTGTGCTTCGTTAATGCGTTCAACTGCTATCCTGTCATCAGAAAATTCGTTATCCAGCCATACTACGATCAGCGTGGAGAGGACAACCCTGAGTTTGACTACCTCAAGAAGAAAGAGGACGAGGACATCTTCTCTGACAACCCTGAGCTGGACAAGCCTGTTGAGAAAAAGCCTGTTCATAAAAAGGGTAAAACCATCTCGTAATATCAGCCGCAGGTCTTTGCCTGCGGCTATGTTTTATTCAGCAATAAAATATTATTTCTCTAATCGGGATAAAGCCCTTGCTTTATCATCTGAAATAATGTATAATAGAATTATCAAAAATTAGAAAGGATTTTATTTATGAGTATAATCAGAGATCCCTCTCTATGGGAGAGCGGAAAACGTAAGATAGACTGGGTACGCGGGAATATGAGCTTGCTCAACAGCATTGAGGAGGAGTTTACAAATTCCAAGCCTTTTGCAGGGTTGAAGATCGCTCTGTCTATTCATCTGGAAGCTAAGACTGCCTATCTTTGCAAGGTGCTGGCTGCCGGAGGAGCAGAGATGTACATAACCGGAAGCAACCCGCTGTCCACCCAGGACGATGTGGCTGCTGCACTTGTTCATGAGGGCTTGAACGTCTTTGCATGGCACGGTGCCACTGCCGATGAGTATTTCAGCCATATCAGAGAAGTTATCAAGGTCGGCCCCAACATCATCATTGATGACGGCGGTGATCTTGTAAATATGATCCATAATAATTATCCTGAGCTTATCCCAAATGTTATTGGCGGCTGTGAGGAAACAACAACCGGAATTCTACGCCTTATTAATATGGATAAGGCCGGTGAGCTGAAATTCCCGATGATGCTTGTAAATAATGCTGATTGCAAGCATTTGTTTGATAATCGTTACGGAACAGGTCAATCTGTCTGGGACGGAATCAACAGGACGACTAACCTTATTGTTGCCGGAAAGAATGTTGTGGTTGCCGGTTACGGCTGGTGCGGTAAGGGCGTTGCCATGCGTGCGAAGGGCTTTGGTGCATCAGTTATAGTCACTGAAATTGATCCTATAAAGGCTCTTGAAGCAAGAATGGATGGCTTCCGGGTTATGAAAATGGAGGACGCAGCCAAGATAGGCGACTTGTTTGTGACGGTAACAGGCTGCAAGGACGTTATAACCGAAAAGTCATTCTATAACATGAAGGACGGGGCTATTATGTGTAACGCCGGTCACTTTGACTGTGAGGTCGATGTTGCCGGTTTGAAGAATATCGCTGTTGAAACTAAGCTGGCACGAAATAATATTGACGGCTATAAGCTCTCTAACGGAAACTGGCTCTATGTGATCGGTGAGGGAAGGCTTGTAAATCTTGCTGCCGGCGACGGTCACCCTGCTGAGATCATGGATATGTCATTTGCTATTCAAGCTCTGTCAGCGGCATATATCGCTAAGAACAAGGGCAAGTTCAGCTCCATGATTAATGCAGTTCCGGAAGAAATCGACAATGATGTTGCCAGCCGAAAGCTTCGCTTCTGGGGCATAGAAATAGATAAGCTGACTGATGAGCAGGAAAAATATCTTAACTCATGGCAGGTTTAATTTTTAAAATATGATTAAAACACCCCTTAACCGAACACATTATTATTAGTGGATGGTTAGGGGGTAATTGTTTGAAAAAAGTATCTTTGGAGCTATATGCTGTATTTTGTATCGGAGCACTCTCCTATGGTTTGATCGAGGTCATCGAACGAGGATATTCCCACATTACTATGGGCGTTTTGGGCGGGCTTTCTATGGTTTCGATACATCTGCTGAATGATGACCGTAGGCATGGCGGCTCTGTGATAAGACTGTTGCTCATATCATCGTTTTTTATTACAGCGCTGGAGCTTCTTGCCGGTGAGATATTAAATGTATATCTTGAAATGGATATATGGTGCTACAGCGGGCAGGCGCTTAATTTTGACGGGGTGATATGCCCGTATTATACAGGCTACTGGCTGCTTCTTTCACTGCTGGGAATGATTGTCGATGACCTTGTGCGCTGGAGACTGTTTCATCAGAAATTGTATTTACACTTTTTCAGATCCCGATTTTTTTCCAAGTACAGCCTCGGCAATTTTAAGGTCAAAAGGAGTAGTGATCTTGATGTTTGAGACCTCTCCTGAAACTATATGTACCTTTTTACCCGCTGCTGTAAAGATGCCGCAAACGTCTGTCAGCTTTGATCGCTGGGATTCGTCAAGTTTTTGGTATGCTTCCAATATCGCTTTGATCTTAAAGGATTGCGGTGTCTGTGCATGGTAAAGCTTAGAGCGGTCAAGAGTCTCAGAAACAATCTCGTTTTCAGAGTAAAGGATAGTATCTGTAGCCGGAACAGCTGTTGTGCATACAGTGTATTTCAGAGCGGCTTCAATATTTGCCAGTATGGTATCAGCGCTTACAAACGGCCTTACAGCATCATGGGTGAGAAGAATGTCATCATCTGATAGTTCATTATCCTCTTTAACAGCATCAATGATATTGAACACAGACTTGTTTCTGTCGCTTCCGCCGGGGATAACAACTATTTTGTCTGTGTGATCTGAAAAAAGCTTTTTTGTGTGATCAAGCCATTCTGGGTGGACGGCAATATAGATCTTATCTATTTTATCCACCTCAAGAAATCTGAGTACAGTATGAGCAAGGATCGTTTTTCCGGCGAGCACAATAAACTGCTTGGGGATATCAGCACCCATGCGTGAGCCTGTCCCTCCGGCGACTATTCCAGCATAAACCATAAATTAATATCCTCCTAAGAAAAAAAAGGGCGGCTAAAAACCGCCCTGTATTTTATTTGTTTCTGTTGGACTCAAGGAGTGCCTGAATTTTCTGATGCGGGTCAAGTATCTTGGATATCGACATATCGTGATTCAGAGACTCAATAAAATATGCGATATACTTAGCGCAGTCAACCTCGTGGAACCAGGGCCTCTGGAGAAGCTCAGGTGTGCGGTATGTCAGGTTGGTGCCGAATACACCGTCGATAATGCCGTCTGCATAGGCTTTATCAAAGGTTTCAAGACCGTTGGTAAAGATAGCATATGTAGCATAAGCGAAAATTCTCTTTGCGTTTCGCTTTTTAAGCTCTACTGCAATATCAAGCATGGATTCACCGGAGGAGATGATGTCGTCAGCAATGAAGACGTCCTTTCCGGTCACGTCGTTGCCGAGATACTCATGGGCAACGATCGGGTTGCGTCCGTTTACAACAACTGAGTAATCACGTCTCTTATAGAACATTCCCAGCTCAACGCCGAGAACAGATGCGTAGTACATATTTCTGTTGATAGCGCCTTCATCAGGGGATACGATCATGAAATGCTCTTTATCAGTGTTCAGATCTTCTATGCTTCTGAACATTGCCTTTAATACCTGGTAGGAGGGGATAATATTATCAAAGCCCATAAGAGGGATCGCATTCTGAACACGGGGGTCATGAGCGTCAAAGGTAACAATGTTTTCAACACCCATTGCTTCGAGCTCCTGGAGGGCAACTGCACAGTCGAGGGATTCACGGTAGCTTCTTCTGTGCTGCCTGCCGCCGTAGAGAGAAGGCATAATAACATTGATCCTGTAAGCCTTGCCGCTTGCAGCCTGGATAATTCTTTTCAGATCCTGGAAATGGTCGTCAGGAGACATTGCATTTTCTTTGCCGTAGTAGTTGTATGTGCAAGAATAGTTGCCGCAATCGACCAGAATGAAAAGGTCATATCCGCGGATAGTTGATTTGATAAGGCCTTTGCCGTCACCGGAAGAAAATCTGGGGCAATCTGTTTCGATAAGATAGGTATCTTTTTCGTCTCCGTGCTCGCTGTTGAATCTTACAAGATAGTTGTCGATCTTGTCACCAAGCTCTCTTATGCCATTCATAGCAATTACGCCAAGCGGAGCAACAACCTTTTTGTTCTCAAAAATATCTGTCTGCTTTTGAATATCCATACCGCACCCTCCAATAAAATAATATATTATAATTATACAATATAATTCTAAAATTGACAATACCCTTAACTGATTTTTTATATATTTCATACTTTTCAACAAATTTTAGTAAGCTTTGGCAAATTCTTTTATACGGTTGATTAATGCTAAAGATATGCAGTCTCTTATTTTTGCTTGACATTTATTTGTTTTTTGCAAAAAGCACTTGCGTTTTTCATTAAAATAGTATATAATAAAATAGATTGAGTATGCAATGAAACAGAAGGCATACATCACTATAGTTAGGAGAGTTTACAAATGTCAAAGATACAGCGCTATTTTAATATGCTAAAGGATAAAAGAGTTGCTTTCATAGGAACAGGTGTCAGCCATAATGAGCTGATCAAACTGTTTCTGTCAAAGGGGATTGAGGTAGTCATCTGTGATAAAAAGGACGAGGAGCATTTTGACCCGGAGCTCAGAGAAGAATTCCTGTCCAGGGGAGCAGAGTTCGTTCTTGGTGAAGGCTATCTTGATGAGATAATGAACTGTGATATTGTTTTCAGGACACCGGGAATGTATTATAATAATGAACGTCTTACAGAGGCAAGAGCAAAGGGCGTTATAGTCACATCTGAAATGGAAACATTTTTTGATCTGTGCCCCTGCAAGACCTACGGAATAACCGGCTCTGACGGAAAGACAACTACCACTACGCTTGTAAGTGAGTTTTTAAAGGCTGAGGGCAAGAGAGTCCACCTTGGCGGTAATATCGGCAAGGCGCTTCTTCCGCTGATCGAGACTATTTCAGAGAGTGACGCAGCTGTTGTTGAGCTTTCAAGCTTTCAGCTGATCTCTATGCGGGAATCTCCCGATGTGGCAGGCATAACAAATATCAGGCCCAATCACCTGAATGTGCATAAGGACATGAATGAGTACATTGAATCCAAGTGCAATCTGCTTTATCATCAGAATGCTTATTCAAGAGCAGTGTTAAGCCTTGATGATGAGACAACAAGAAATCTTTCTCCGGTAGTCAGAGGTGATCTTGTGTATTTCAGCATTAAGCAGAAGCCCGAGAACGGTTCCTTCCTGCGGGAGGACGGAATGCTTTGTTATAACGAGCGTGGCAAGGTGACCGAATATGTCCATATGAAAGATATTAAGATACCGGGTATGCACAATGTAGAGGATTATCTGACTGCTATCGCCATGACCTACGGTGAGGTCAAGCCTGAAACTGTTGCAAAAATAGCAAGGGAGTTTGGCGGAGTTGAGCATAGGATAGAATTTGTTCGTGAGCTTGACGGTGTTAAGTATTATAACAATTCCATTGCTTCAAGTCCTACAAGAGTTCTTGCTTGTCTGGCTGCTTTCGACCAGAAGCAGATATTGATACAGGGCGGCTCTGATAAGGGCATTTCCTTTGAGCCTATGGCTGATGAGATATGCCGGAAGGCCAAGACCTTGATCCTTATGGGAGAGACTGCTCAGAAGATCGAGGACGCAGTCAGAGCATCAAAGCTGTTTGAAAACAGCGGGCTGAGGATCGTGCGTGTTAAAAATATGGAGGAAGCTGTTCATGCTGCTTACGACAGCGGTGAACCCGGTGATATAGTTACACTTTCTCCGGCGTGTGCAAGCTTTGATATGTACAGAATGTTTGAGGATAGAGGAAGGCATTTCAAGCAGTGCGTAATGGCGCTGTAAGTTATTGTATCAGGAATAAAAATATGATCAGACAGATTTATGATGACGAAAAGCAGCTTTTTGCTGGGCTGAAAAGCAATCATTATTCCCGAAGAATAAAGTCTCATTTTCAGGCGTATGGCGATAAATATGATTTTGCTTGTTTTTACAAGATAGTCGATGAAAAGCCGGTGGGCATGATCGCTATTTTCAATGCGTCGATGATCGTTTCAACTTTTGATGGTGCTGCGCTTGATAATGACTTACTGGTTGAGCTTTCGCAGTTTATTATAATGAACGCCCCTCTTGTGGTGGAGATCGAGGCAGAGTACAGTGAAGCGTTAAAGCCGCTGCTTGCAGAGGTTTATACAACTGACGTCAGAACGCAGTTTGAGTTTTCGAGCCGTAATGCTTTGCCGATTTTAGATGTTAATGAGCTTCCGAAGCTTGATGATGTATACAAGGTGCTTGCTTCAAGCTTTCCTTCAATCGCTGAAAACTATGAGCTTTGGATAACTGACACATCACACAGAGTAAGACGCGGGCTTTCTCAGTCGTTTCTGCTTGGCGATTACAGCACAGCTACAATACAGTATATAGTAGATAAGGTGGCGCTGATTGGCCATGTGGCTACAGTTCCTGAACGCAGAGGAGAATTCCATGCCCGCAAGCTTCTTTACTGGATAGGTGAGCGGCTTACCCTTGACGGCTTTACAGTCCGCTTGTTTGCAAGGCCGCACAGAGTCAGCTACTATGAGGAGATAGGCTTTAAGGAGCTCGGAACAGACATAGTATTTGAGAGGATAGAATCTGATGACAAATAGCTTTTTTGACATAGACGAAAGAATTCTGAAGCTGGCAGCAGAAGCGCAGAAGGAATGCTGCGAGCAGTTTAGTGAGATCGAGGCTAACGCTGAATATAATGGGCAGAAGGTTTTGAAAGCGTTTATAGACAATAAAGTAAGTGAGAGCTGCTTGAAGGGCACTACCGGCTATGGCTACGGAGATATTGGCAGAGATACCCTTGACAGGGTTTTTGCTCAGGCTTTAGGTGCAGAGGACGCAGTTGTCAGACATACCTTTGTAAACGGAACACACGCCCTTTCTACTGCTTTGTTCGGCGTGCTCAGGACCGGTGACACTATGCTTTCGGTGACCGGCAGGCCTTATGATACAATGGAAGAAATTATCGGCCTGAGAGGTGAAGCCGGGAAGGGTTCTTTAAAGGATTTCGGTATCAATTATTTACAGGCTGATCTTGTAGATGACAAGTATCCTGATTATGATAAGATCTCCGAGCTGGCGCAAAAGGCAAAGATAGCATACATTCAGCGTTCAAGAGGGTATTCACTCAGACCCTCTTTTGATATTGAGACCATAAGCAAGATCATTACTGCTGCCAGAAACGGGAACCCGGATATTATAGTTCTGGTAGACAATTGCTACGGCGAATTTGTAGAAAGTACAGAGCCGACAGCTGTAGGGGCTGACCTGATAATCGGCTCCTTGATTAAAAATCCCGGAGGCGGTATCGCACCTACAGGCGGTTATATCGCCGGCTGGGCAGACCTTGTTGAAAAGTGCGCAGACAGACTGACTTGCATCGGTATGGGCAAGGAGGTAGGCTGTTCCCTTGATGTAAACAGAGAATTGTACCTTGGATTCTTTTCAGCACCGCAAACAGTTGCTGCTGCATTAAAGACATCGGTTTTTGCTTGCAGACTGTTTGAAAAGCTTGGCTTCAAGACCCTGCCTGAAAGCCATGAGAGAAGAACAGATATAATCGCATCTGTGCTTTTGGAAAACGAACAGAATCTTGTTGCGTTTTGTCAGGGGATCCAAAAGGGATCGCCTGTTGACAGCTATGCAGTTCCTGAGGCCTGGGATATGCCAGGATATGACAGCAAGGTCATCATGGCGGCGGGAGCTTTTACAATGGGAGCTTCGATAGAGCTTTCAGCAGATGCACCTATCAGGGAGCCTTTTGCTGTATGGCTTCAGGGAGGTATCACCTATCCGAGCGGAAAGACCGGAGTAATGCTTGCTGCGCAGGAAATGCTAAATAAGGGACTTATAAACATCTGATCGAAAGGACGGAAAACAATGGCTGAAATATTTACTGTATCAATTGCAGAGATCGCTGAAAGGCTGAAGCTTGAGATGATCTATTCGCCCAAGGACCCGGCAGAGCTTTTTGTGGCTGATAACGACTGTAATCGACCCGGATTACAGCTTATGGGCTTTTATGAATATTTTAACGCAGAACGTACACAGATCTGCGGAAACATGGAGTTTGCATATTTAGCTTCTCTTGACGAGGCGATAAGAGCACAGAGGATAGAGGCTCTTTTTGCTACAAAGATACCTTTGTTTGTAGTAGCAAGAGGCCATGAGCTTTACCCTGAAATGATAGATATTGCAAAGAAATATGAGGTGCCTATCGCCAGAACACAGGAGAGCACAACTGCTTTTATAGCTGCTTTGATTGGCTTCCTGAATGTTAAGCTTGCGCCCCGTATCACAAGGCATGGAGTTCTTATAGAGATCTACGGCGAGGGTGTACTGATCGTCGGAGAAAGCGGCGTTGGTAAATCCGAGACTGCCATTGAGCTTGTAAAGCGAGGACACAGACTTGTTGCTGATGATGCGGTTGAGATCAGAAAGACTTCCAGTGTTACACTTGTCGGTTCTTCACCGGATAATATCCGTCACTTCCTTGAACTCAGAGGCATTGGTATCATCAACACAAGAAGGCTTTTTGGTATGGGTGCTGTTAAGGTGTCTGAAAAGATCGACCTTATTATTGAGCTTGAGCCTTGGGACAGCAATAAGATATATGACAGAATGGGTGTTGATAATGAGTATACTACCATTCTTGGTGTAAAGATCCCCAGCCTTACAATCCCTATCAAGCCTGGCCGTAACCTTGCTGTTATTCTTGAAGTTGCTGCGATGAATAACCGCCAGAAGAAAATGGGTTACAATGCAGCTAAGGAACTGCTTAATAATCTTGGTCTTGAAATGGATATGAAGGATACTGTTAAAAACTGGGACATCTGATAAGGTGATTTCTATGATCAAAATCGAAGCTGATCTTCATACACATACTGTGGCATCTACTCACGCCTATTCTACTATTTTAGAAAACTGCACCTGCGCAGCAGAGCTCGGTCACAAGGCCATAGCCATGACAGATCATGCCATGGGTATGCCTGATTCTCCTCATAGCTGGCATTTTGAAAACCTTAAAGCTCTGCCGAGAAAGATCAAAGGTGTTTATGTGCTGAGAGGCATTGAGGCTGATATAATTGACCGTGAAGGAGAACTTGATGTCAGTGACGGATTGCTTTCTAAATTAGAATGGGTCGTTGCATCTATGCACTCCTGGACCTTCTCTCCAGGAAGCGAGCACAAGAATACAGAGGCTTATCTGAATATCTGTGAGAACAAGTGGGTAGATGTTATCGGGCACCCCACTACCAAAAAGTTCCCCTTCAATATGGAGGCTTGCATAAAGCGTTTTAAGGAATATGAAAAGCTTGTTGAGATAAACGAGAGCTCCTTGCTGAGCAAAAAGAGCCCTCCGGAGACAGCGGGCGAGCTTCTGCGTTTGTGTAAGAAATATGATGTCCCGATCGTCATCAATACTGATTCTCATTTCTGTGAATTGGTCGGCAAGATAGATATGGCTTCAAAGCTTGTTGAAGAAACGGGTTTTCCTACTTGGCTTATCTATAATACTGAATGGGAACGGATAAGAGAGCATATAATTAAAAAGCACGGTGAGATTGGAATATAATTTTTGAAAGGTTTGATTTTATGAATATGAGCGAGCTTTGTGAGCTTGCTGCTGAGCTTGGCTGCGAGGTCAAGTATAATGAGCCGCTCTCACAGCATTGCAGCTTTAAGATCGGAGGCTGCTGCTATGCGTTTATAGAGATCAATTCTCATACTTCTATCGGTGAGCTTATCAGAGCAGCTAATGAGTCTGATGTCAGGTACTGTATTCTTGGAAACGGCTCAAATGTTATTTTTGATGACAGGGGCTTCAACGGTGTTGTATTTCATTTAGGGCATCTGTTTTCTGAGTTAGAGATCCACGAGGAGAGTATATTAGCCTATGCAGGGGCAAGCCTGAACAGGCTTTGTATGCTTGCTTATGAAAACTCTTTGACCGGATTGGAATTTGCCTACGGTATTCCGGGGTCAGTCGGCGGGGCGATCTTTATGAATGCCGGAGCATATAACGGTGAGATCAATGATGTTCTATCAAAGGTTGAAGCATTAGATATGAATACAGGAACAGGATATCTTTTGCAGAAACACTTGAATGGCTTTTACATGGGCTATAGAAAAACATCTTTTATGGATAAGAACATGATCGTCCTTAGCGGGTTATTCACTTTGAAGAAGGGTGACAAAACCGAGATTAAAGCAAAAATGGACGAACTTATGAACAGGCGCCGTGAAAAGCAGCCCTTGGATTACCCAAGTGCCGGCTCTACATTCAAGCGGCCGGAGGGTCTATTCGCCGGCAAACTGATACAAGACAGCGGCTTGCGTGGCTGTACTATCGGCGGGGCGCAGGTGTCAGAAAAGCATTGCGGTTTCGTTATCAACAAGGGCGGTGCGACTTCAAATGATGTTTTGAAGCTGATCTCACATATTCAGGATACTGTTTTTGAAAAAACAGGTGCTAAGCTTGAATGTGAGGTAAGATATATTCCGTATGAATGAAATTGACAGGGAGGTTCAGCTATGCAGTTTATTATAGTTACAGGAATGTCCGGTTCGGGTAAGTCGAGTGCGATCGATGTTCTTGAGGATATGGGTTATTATTGCATAGATAATATGCCTCCGGAGCTGATAACCAAGTTCACTGAAATCTGCAATCAATCAAAGGGAAAGCTTGATAAGGTCGCTTTTGTTGCTGACATACGAGGCGGAGACTTCTTTATGAAGCTGACTGAAATTGTAGATCAGCTCAGGGCAGAGCAGATAAATATGAAGATACTTTTCCTTGACTCCTCTGATGATGTGATAGTCAGGAGATACAAGGAGACCAGAAGAAAGCACCCGCTTGATGAGGTAAGCTACGGCAATATCAGAAAAGCGATAGAAACTGAGCGGGAAATACTTGTGCCGATAAAAAGCAAGGCGGATTATTACTTAGATACCTCTGCTTCCACTACTGCGGA
>CADBTF010000088.1 GCA_902797485.1 uncultured Ruminococcus sp.
GATATAGGGATAGTTGAAATTTTCGAGAAAATCAAAGCCGAACATTTTTCCCAGACCGATAGCCATATCCGAATAGCCCGAAAAATCAAAGTAGATCTGGAAGGTGAAGGCTATTATCCCCAGCCAGACCGAAGCCACGCTCAGCTCCGACTGCGGAGTGTTGGAGATCTCCTCAAACAGTGCACCGATATTGTTAGCCAGTATCACCTTTTTGGCCAGCCCCACAGAAAAGCGCTTTACTCCCCTTGCAAACTGGTCAAGGCTCTCCCGGCGGCTGCCAAGCTGCTCCTCAATGGTCTTGTATCTGACGATGGGCCCCGCAATGAGCTGCGGAAAGAGCGTCACATAAGCTGCCAGGTTCAGAAAGTTCTTCTGCGGCCTGACCTCTCCACGGTAAACGTCTATGACATAAGAGAGCGTCTGGAAGCTGTAAAACGAAATGCCTATAGGCAGCGTCAGGTCCAGAGGGGTGATGTTCAGGTCAAGCAGATTGCCCACATTGGTGATAAAGAAATTAGTGTACTTAAAAAACAGCAAAAGCCCCATGTTCCAGACGATCGCAAAGATCATCGAAACAAGCGGCAGCTTAGTTTTGTATTTTTCTCTGTCACACAAAAGTCCGGTCACATACGCCACGATGATAGAGCCCATCATCAGGAATACATAGACCGGCTCTCCCCAGGCATAAAACACCAGGCTGAATACCAGCAGCACCGCATTCTTTAAAAAACGCGGCACCACATAGTAGCTCAGCAGCACTAACGAAAGAAATCCGAAAAGAAATGTCGTACTACTAAAAAGCATTTACTAAAACTCCATTCATCCGATAAGCTCGGACAATATCTCCATTGCCTTGCTCCTGTCATCGGAAATGCAGACAAACACATAGTTCTTGGCGGTTGTCAGCACAGGGTCTCCCAGCTTTGTCAGCTCCTCGGGAACATAGTTCTCAAAGGCGGTCTTCTGAGCTTCCACACGGTTCTTGTAGGCTTCCTCGATCTTTGCGGCAGAGTCAATGTCCTTGCCCTCGAACACTGCGATCTCCTCAGCAGAGCCGCCGCCGGAGGATACATATATCTTTGCAGCGTTATAAAGCTCCGGGCCGACGCCTGTTATCTTCTGTATCATCTCCGGCTCCAGCTCAGAGAGGGTGTCCTTCCACTGGATCTCATTCTTGAACCTGTCAGCAGCAGCCGCAGCGTCAATGGAGAGCTGCTTGCCTTCATTTGTGTTTCCGGCTGCGCCTGCGGAGGTGTTCCCGCCGGCAGCAGAGCTGTCCGAGCCGCCGCAGGCTGTAAGGCCGGCAGTGCAGAGAGTAAGTGCTGCAAGGAGCACGCAAAGTTGTTTTTTCATAATAATCAGTTCCTTTCTTTTGTCAACTGTTGTCAGCTAAATATTTGAGCCATACAAGGCAGTATTGCTTCAGCAGGTGGATACCGTCGGTGGAGGCGTCCTCCGGGAGCGAACCGTCCTCCAGCCGGAGAGCGGAGTTCACATTCAGATAAACGGAGCCCGTGTCAGAGGCCACCTTTTTGATATACTCATTTATCGCATCAACATTCGCAGTGGTAAACACTTCGTTGGTCTCGATAGCCTTTGAGGATACCGGCAGCACAGACTCGATATATATCTTTGCATTGGGCTGCAGCTCCTTGATCTTGTTGACTACCTCAATATAGTTGGTCTGGAACACGTCCCAGTAGGGCCAGCCGATCTCGTTGATGCCAAACATCACATACACTCTGCCGAACTGCTTCTGAGCCAGGGCATCGAACACTGTGCCGTAGCCGCCGCTGTCAAGAGTTATCGTGGCGGAATCCCAGATAGTGTTGACATTCAGCCCCGTAGAAGCGTAAAATGTCGCCAAAGGCTTGCCGCAGTTCATGCTCAGGCCCACAGTCAGGGAGTTCCCCACAAACACTGCGTCAGAGAAATCATCCGCAATGTCAGAGGGCTGCAGCAGCTGTTCCTCAGCAGAGGAGCTGTCCGGCACTGTGACCTCATCAGTGTCATCAGTTTTCCAGCCGGTATAGGCCACCTTGGTGGCGGCGGCAGGCTGTGTCTCCGCAGGAGCGGCGGTCGTTACCTGCTGCTGAGCAGCGCTGTCCGCAGGCGCCCCGCTCTCAGCAGAGGCTGTGCTGTCAGCCGGTTCACTGCCTGTGCCTGATGTATCCGCCTTGCTTTCAGCCGCTGAGACTGTGTCAGCCTTTCTGACCTCCTCCGGGTCCTTGAAGCCCTTTACAAGGTTGACCCCTGCCCATACCAGCACAAAGGCCATCATAGCAAGGCAGATGAAGCCCACCGTTCCCTGTATAGCAGCGGCTCTCTTTTTTATAAGCTTTCTGTCAGGTCTCATAGAAAATCCTTTCAGTTAAATTCTTTAGCCATTAAATCACATACATTTGTATTATATCACAAAAGCCGTCTTTTTTCAATAGTAAAATATCTAATTTTGCAAATCAATTAGCTTACATTTTCAGTACGAATACACTGAAAAAGGCCGCTCCGCTGAGCAGCCTTCTTCCCGGTCAAAGAATAAATTTCTTAGCCTTATTAACTATAGATCGGTCGTTCTCGTAGGCAAGCACCTGCCCGGCACGGTCAATCTCCACCCATTTGATCTCAGAGATCTCGTCCTCCTGCGGAACAAAGTCAGTATTCTTGGCCTTGGCAACAAAGTATACCACGACCTTGACAGTGTCCTTTCTGGGTGAATATGTAACTGTTTCACGGAAGGTAGGGTCAAGATTTACTTCTATCCCCGTTTCTTCGAGTATTTCACGTTTGGCAGTTTCTATTTCTGTCTCGTCCCCCTCGACGTGCCCTTTCGGGAATGACCAATGTCCGCTGTTGATATGCCTTATGAGCAATATCTCTGTGTTGCCATGGTATTTGCGGTACACGATAGCTCCACAGGACTTTTCGTGCAGCATGGTCAGGTTCCTTTCTGTAGTTTACTTATCCTGATTATTATATCACATATTTCGGCGCTTGTCTATAGTCAGAAATAAGAACATATCATTTTTGTGCAAACTGCACAAAGCCAAAAACTGCCTTTTCGGCGACCGCATAAA
>CADBTF010000089.1 GCA_902797485.1 uncultured Ruminococcus sp.
GCTGTAATAAAGCATTATGCCAAAGACGCAAAGGACTATTGCAGCTGACTGTATAAGCGACGGGAAGGCCTGTGACACCAGCTGACGCAGTGTGTCGATATCGTTGGTGTAGTAACTCATAATGTCGCCGTGCTTGTGAGTGTCAAAATACTTTATGGGCAGATTCTGCATACCCTCAAACATAGCTATACGCATCTTGCTCAGGAAGCCTTGGGTCATGTAGGCCATAAGCTGTGTCTGGACTGTTATGGCTATTATTGACAGCACATAGAACACGATCAGCAAAATCACCTTGGGGATTATCTCCTGACTTGCAGAGGCCCAGTCGCCGGTATCGACCCATTTTTCGATTATTGATATAACATTCTGCACAAAGATAGCGGGAATAGATGAGGCAACAGCTGAGAAGAGCATACAGAAGACAGACAGCGGCACCAGCCTCGGGTAGAAATGATAAAGCATTTTAACAACACGCTTCAATGATGCCCCGTTGAAGGCAGGGCGTGCATTTGCAGGTCTACTCACTGTCACCACCCCCATTCGTCTGCTGCTCATATACCTCTCTGTAGATGCTGCTCTTTTCAAGCAGCTCCTCATGTTTGCCCTGAGCTGAGATCCTGCCGTTATCCATAACAACTATCAGGTCAGCATCCTGAACAGATGATATTCTCTGAGCTATGATGATCTTAGTGGTTGAGGGGATATACTCCCTGAAACCCTGACGGATAAGGGCGTCAGTTTTCGTATCAACAGCGCTGGTGGAATCGTCAAGAATAAGTATCTTAGGCTTTTTGAGCATGGCTCTTGCAATACAGAGCCTCTGTTTCTGACCGCCGGAGACATTAGTGCCTCCCTGCTCTATCTTTGTCTCGTAACCGTCAGGGAAAAGCTTGATAAATTCGTCGGCCTGTGCGATCTTGCAGACCTTTTCCAGCTCCTCCATAGAAGCGTTTTTATCGCCCCAGCGAAGATTCTCGGCGATAGTTCCGGCAAAGAGCAGATTCTTCTGCAGCACCATTGCCACTGAATTTCTCAGGGTCTCGACATCATATTCTCTTACATCGATTCCGCCTACCTTGACATTGCCGGAGGTTATATCATAAAGTCTTGGGATAAGCTGGACAAGAGTGGATTTGCTGGAGCCTGTTCCGCCTATTATACCGACGGTCATTCCCGATCTGATGTGCAGGTCAATGTCAGCAAGGGCATACTTTTCGGCATTTTCCGAATACTTGAAGCTCACATTATTAAAGTCAATGGAGCCGTCCTTTACAGACATAACAGGATCTTCGGGATTGTGCAGTGCAGGCTCCTCGCTGAGCACCTCGCAGATACGCTTGGCAGATTCAGCCGACATTGTGATGATAACAAATATCATTGAAAGCATCATCAGAGAAATAAGTATCTGCATACCGTAGGTGAGCATTGCGGAAATCTGCCCCACGTCTACGTCCTGACCCTTGCCGCTGATTATCATGCTGGAACCGACTATCAGTACAAAGGCCATATTGAAATACACACAGAACTGCATAAGCGGTGAGTTAAGAGCTACTATGCGTTCTGCTCTCGTGAAGTCCTTGCGGATGTTATCGGCGGCAGAGCTGAAATTTTTCTTTTCAAATTCCTCTCTTGCAAAGCCCTTTACCACACGCATGGCTCTGACATTTTCCTCGATAGATTCATTGAGCTTATCGTATTTTCTGAACACGCTCCTGAATGCAGGCATAGCCTTCTTGCTGACCAGGAACAGACCCACGCCCAGAAGCGGAACAACTATCACAAATGTGCCTGCCAGCTTGCCGCCCATTATGTAGGCCATGACTATGGCAAATATCAGCATGATAGGGCTTCTGACAGCTGTTCTTATTATCATCATATAGGACATCTGCACATTTGCCACGTCGGTGGTGAGCCTTGTAACAAGTGATGTGGAAGAAAACTTATCAATGTTCTTGAAGGTGAAGCTTTGTATTTTGGTGAATACGTCCTTTCTCACATTCTTGGCAAACCCCGCAGAGGCTTTGGAGCAGGTGAATCCGGCGGCAGCACCGCAGCTGAGCGACAGCATAGCCAGCAGAGCAAGAAAAATACCGGTGGTCACGACCTGACTCATTTCAGCTCCGTCTTTGATATCATTTACAAGATTGGCTGTGATAAACGGAATGAAAATTTCGATCACTGATTCTCCGACAATGAAGATCAGTGTTAAAATAGTAGCTTTTTTATATTCTCTGATACATTTTGCAAGCTGCTTTAACAATCAAGACCCTCCCTTGTGTCTGTAATATATCTTTATATCCTAACCTTATGATTATAACAGCAAAGTGAAAAAATGTCAAGAAATAGTTTTATAGCTAACAATGAACAAAGTATAAATGAAAGCTTCAGCTCAGCCATTGTATACCTTTAACCAAGCCCTCGAAGGTGGTGCTGTCCTCTCCGCCGACGGTGGTTATATATTTGAGCATCTCATTTTCGCTCCATACTGAATCCAGACCGCCCCATGGATCGGCGACCTTGTAGCAGCAGATGCCGTTCTCATAGTATTTGCCGTAGACCAAAGCATAGTGCAGAAAGCCGTGGGGCGAATTGTGCCCGACGATCACTCGTTTATTCTCATTAAGATGATAGTTAAGCTTCATAAGTATTTCTTCGTCGGAGTTGTTCCAGAGGTGGTCGATCTGGCTGCTGTAACCGCAGCTGCTGATAAATCCTTGGATATTCTCCTGAGTGACACCTCTGCCGGAGGTGAAATTCAGCCCTGCAAAATAGTAATAGCCTCCGGAGTAGGCCTGAACTACTGCCTGATCCTTGGTTATATCCAGCCCCTTTTCGGAGTGCATCAGCATAGCGGCACTGGTGGGGCCGCAGCCGGTAATGGAATAAATGCTGCCGGTGAGCTGGTCGAAGATCTCTGTGTCTAAAACTATCTCCCGGCGGTTTTGCATCTCACTGCTGACTGCAAACCGTGAAAGGCTTTTTATCAGCCGGCTGTTATTATTAATGCCCGGAATGTTCAGAAGCACTGATGCTATAATATACAGACTTATAAAGAATTTCATATATCTACCTCAAATGCGTTTTTTATATAGTAAACGACATTAGAAATTGCACTTTGAGAACGAGCAAAAGTCGAATATATGCTTTTGCGATGTTCGCAAAGAAGCAATTTCAATGTCGTTTAATATTATTATAACACACAGGCCCGGACTATTCAACTATATTTTATAAAACTGCCTGTTAAAAATATAATATGGCAATAAGCAAAAATATACCGGACCCATTCTGCCGGTCAAGCAGGATAAGGCCGGTATAAGTAATTGTGGATTTTATCGGTGTCAGCCCAGCTGCTTCTTTACATAGTCTCTGATGCTGCTTTCCTCGCCGGGAACAGAGCCGCCTTTGACAGAGAGTGCTTCAACAACATTTGCATCTGGTTCAAGCTCTTTGATAGTTTCGATAGTTGAGGAATATCCGCTGCCCTCATGGGTTATGAACACATAGATATTCTTCCCTGAGAGATCGTATTCTTCAAAGAACGAATACACCGGCATCGGCAGGTCTGCCCACCAGTTCGGGAATACGAGCCATACAGTATCACAGTCACTGATATTATCAAAGGCCTGTTTCAGCTTTGGTCTTTTGTTCTCGCCCTGCTCTTTCTTTGCAAGATCGACTGTTTCGTTATAATCCGCAGGGTAGCTTTCCTCCGAAACTATCTCAAACACATCACAGCCTGCTTCATCGGCTATCCACTCTGCCATAAGCTGGGCATTGCCCTTTAATTCGCCGTTGACATAATTCAGGCTTGCACTTGAGACTGCATCAATATCACCGGGAAAATCTGTATTACCCACACGGCTGAAATAGACAGCAGCCGATTTATTGACAGGTGCGGCTTTAACATCGTTACTGCTGCTGCCGGAAGTATCTCCGCAGGCTGACAGCATCAAAGCTGAAAGTGTAATTGCAGTAAAAAGAACTTTTTTGATCCTGTTCATATGCTCATTCCTTTCATTCGGCAAGTTCTATCCTTACATCAAAGCTGCCGTCAAGGTCGCTGATAGTTTCTATAGGGCAGGTTATCACTCCGATATTCACCTGATAGCCGTACTGCTCAGAGGCTTCCTCGTCCTCAAAGAGAATAGTGAAATATGGGGCATTGGTGGCATAATCAATGTCTCCGTTGAGCCAGCCGTAGTGGACCTCATTCTCATTATACGGAAGCTCCTCGGTTACTCCGCAGAAATCGTGGGAATACCTGCTGACGCTTTGGGTATAAGGCAGCTTGGATATAAGCGCCTTGGCGGTCTCGGAATCGTTAAGTACGCCGGGGATAACTGTATCACCGAAATACATATTGATCTTGGTTCCGCCCTCCATTGGTTTTCTTGTGGGCATGGTCTTGTCATCAGTCTGCATATCGGCGTTGTCTTTGGCGACCTGCCTGCTGTTATCAGTTTCAGATGCTGCTGATGATGATGCAGTATTATCAGCTGCGGGTGTTTCTGATGATGAGCTTGTGCTGCCGCAGGCTGTCATAAGTCCTGCTGTAAATAATGCTGCTGCGATAATAATTGCTTTTTTCATTTTAGTGCCTCCTTGTTTATTCCGGACTGACAGTCAGCGATACATCTCCGCTGCCGAGAAGCTCCTCCAGAGAACGGCCGGAGCTGTCTGTGATATGCCCGAGCCTTGTGTAGCTCCAGGAATTAGAGCCGTAAAACACTACGATCTGATCTCCGGAATACAGCACAATGTCTCCCGGGCCGGTGGTCGTCTGCACGTCTTCCCTCGGTAGGCTTGCACCGATAGGCCCCACCTGCTCAAACCCGCCGTACATTGACATTTGAATATTCAGGCTGCCGTTTTTGCAAAGCTCCTTCAGCGCTTCAACAGAAGCATTGTCCTCCCATTCTACGGTCACCGGTGTTCCCGCTATTTCAAGTTTCATTTGCTTTTCCTCCTCTGCGGTTGATCCTGCTGTTACGGTTTCTTCCTTTTGACTGGCAGTTTCAGCTGATGTGGTCTGACTGACAGTTGTGGTCTGTGTTGATGTTACAATTGTTGTTTGTTGTATTGCGGTGGTTGTCTGCTCAGTCTCAGCTGTGCTTTCAGCGGTGGTGACCGTCCGATCGGCAGTACCCGCAGTGAAGCTGACAGTCACACTCCCCTGCCCCAACGCTTCCTCCAGTCCGTCGGTATCTTCTATATATCCGATGTCGGTATAAGAATAGGTGCTTGAAAAGCTGTCGTAGAAAAGCACAAGGCAATCGTCGCCGTAAAGCTTTAAATCGCCCTTGCTGATATGCCCGGCAAGCTTGCTGCTTACGGCAAAGCTTTTGTCAAAGTTATAATATTTTTCGTTGCCGTTGAGTTCATTCATTTCAAGCTCAAGGGGCAGACGTGAATAAAGCTCCTCTGCGGCTTCGGTATCATAGAGTACAGCTGAAAAGCTTTTGCCCCCGGCTGTAACATAAATGCGTTTATCTGATACAGGCTCTTTTCTGAAAAATAAAAAATATATCAGGCAGATGATGACTGCAATTATACCGGCTGCCAGAGCTATTATTATTCTTTTCATAGGAGACACCCCCTGATTTCTTGTTGTATTTATTATAACACATATTCTTCTAAATTACAAATACCTATAATGAATGGATAACTATGCTTGACAGTAATACGCTGCTGTGATATAATATACAAAATGGGGGTGTCAATATGGATATTCGTGTGCTGAAATATTTTCTTGCAGTTGCAAGGGAGCAGAGCTTTTCTGTTGCGGCGGAAAGGCTGTATCTTTCGCAGCCCACTCTTTCAAGGCAGATCAAGGAGCTTGAGGACGAGCTTGGCAAGCAGCTTCTGATACGCAGCAGCAAGGGCATCACTCTCACGGAGGAGGGAATGATACTCCGGGCAAGGGCTGAGGAAATAGTAGAGCTTATAGACAAGACCGAGCAAGAGGTCCGCAAAAGCGGAGAGCACGTTACAGGCATGGTGTATATAGGTGCGGGAGAGACTTATGCTGTCAAGCTTATAGCTGATACAGCCAAAAAGCTGAATGAAGAATACCCTGATATACAATACAGCATTTACAGCGCAGATGCAAGTGATGTGCTGGAAAAGCTTGACAGGGGTCTGCTGGATTTCGGCATAGTGTTCCAGAGCGTTGATACCTCAAAATACAACACTATCCCCCTGCCGCTGAAGGACACCTTCGGAGTGCTCATGCGCAAGGATTCTCCCCTTGCCGAAAAAGAAAGCATTGCTCTTTCGGACTTAAAGGGCCAGCCGCTTATCATTCCGAGGCAGCCCAATCACAACTCAATGTTCCTTGAGATGCTGGGCATTGATGAGGCCAGTGTCCGTGTCACAGCGCAGTACAACCTTTTATACAACGGCTCTGTTATGGCAAGTGAGGGCATGGGGTACTGCATCTGCATAGACAGGCTCATCAATGTGACGGGTAAAAGCAATATGTGTTTCAGGCCCTTTTCTCCTGCCATCGAAGCCAGCAGCTCATTTGTCTGGAAGCGGAATACAGTCTTTTCAAGGGCAGCTGAAAAATATCTGTTGCAGTTTATTGAAAGCATGAAATAATAGCAAAAACGCCATGCCGCACTGAAACGGTATGGCGTTTGACTTTATACACTTGTCACCAGTTTTCGTAGCGCTGGCCTGTATGCAGCTCTGCTATTCTCTGCATTTCTGCATCTGTCAGTTCAAAGTCGAAGATGCTGATGTTTTCAAGAATATGATCCGGGTTCTGAGAGCCGGGGATAGTAACATATCCTGCCTGCAAATGCCAGCGCAGTATGATCTGTGCTGATGTCTTGCTGTGAGCCTTGGCAATGTCCATTATAGTCTCATTGCCGAAAAGGTCTTGTGTATGACCTCTGCCGCCGAAGGGGTACCAGGATTCCACAACAGTTCCGTATTTGGAAACAGCCTTCTGAAAATCAGTGTTCTGATAAAATGGGTGATTCTCATTCTGGACTACCGCCGGCTTGATCTCACTGCCGGCTGTCACACGCTCATATTCATCAAGGGTATAGTAATTGGAAATGCCGATAGACCGCAGCTTTTCGTCCTTTACACCTTGGCAGAGAGCCTTGTAGACCTCCGTATCATTGCTGCCCGACTGATGTATCAGCATCAGGTCAATGTAATCAAGGCCGAGCCGCTCCAGAGAATCATCAATTGAACTGTAGGCCCTCTCGTAATTTGACGGCATGACTTTTGTGGTAACAAAAATATCTTCACGGGCAGCGATGCCCTCGTCTATAGCTCTTTGGATACCCCTGCCGACACCTGTTTCATTGCCGTAATACTGCGCAGTGTCAATGAGCCTGTATCCGTCTTTCAAGGCTGCATATACCGAGCTTTCTGCGGTATCATCGTCTTGTGTCCAGGTGCCGAGCCCTAAGACCGGCATTTCGTATCCGCTGTTGAGCTTTACAGTTCTGCTGACAAGATCAAATTCAGCTGCCATATTATCACCTGACCTCCGGCTATCATCTGATACCGGGGAAGACGTATCCGACTGAGAGAACGTTTCTGCGCCAGAAGCCGTTGTGCTGCTTTCTGACTGCTCCCCAGCGGACGGGTTTTCGGCGGTATTGCTCCCGCAGGAAGCAAGCATCAGCAATGATGCAAAGACTGGTATCAAACGAAATTTAATCATATATGCTCCTTATCACCCTTGCAGGGCTGCCGACGGCGATCGTGTTTTCAGGAATGTCCTTTGTGACAACTGAGCCTGCGCCGATAACTGCGTTGTCTCCGATAGATACACCTGAAAGTATAGTAGAGTTGGAGCCTATCCAGACATTCCTGCCGATATGGATAGGCTTAGGTATCAGGTCATGGCGCTGCTCCGGCAGGAGCCCGTGATTGAGTGTTGCAAGCACAGTGTTATGGCCTATCAAAGCGCCGTCGCCTATCCAGATACCGCCCTGGTCCTGAAACTTGCAGCCGGCGTTGATGAACACGCCCTTGCCAAGGTGGATATTCTTTCCGCAGTCTGTATAGAACGGCGGGAACAGCCCCACCTCAACAGGCTCGCCTATCAGTTCGGACATGAGTGCGTTTATCTCATCTGGGGTGTGATACTTGTTATTGATCTCCATTGTGATGCGGATAGCCTCCTGACTGAGCCTGTGCATAGCCTGATGTATACCGCATTCTGCTGTGACCTGTTTGCCGCTGGTCATGCAGCTGATGAATTCAGCGGTGGTCATTATTTTCCCCGTCTGCTGCATTTGTTTTATCCTCCAATTTACTTTATATCTGATCTGCTTAATCACAGTATAGCATATTATCAGCAAAATTACAAATACCTATATTGAATAGCTGGTTATGCTTATGCCGCATAGCTGCAATAGGGTTGATTTTGATATAAAGATATGGTATAATATGTATGTTCCGATAATGCTGTGTGATGCTTTATCACCGGCTCATGGTCGGACGGTATTATTTTTATCAGCTTGGAGGAATTACTATGCCTGATACCAAAATGCTCATGGACGAATTTATCAATATATACAAAAGCAATATCACCCGCCCCGGCTCGGAGAGGCTGCTTGATTATCTGCTGTCTGAAAACTCTGATTTTTTTGTAGCACCTGCTTCCACAAAATATCACAGTGCTTATGAGGGCGGGCTTTGCCAACATTCTATCAATGTTTATAAGTGCTTGAAGGCCTACTGTGAGCGTGAGGTCGTCAGGAACGAATACGGGCTGTCAGTCAGTGATGAGACTATAGCTATCGTAGGGCTGCTGCATGATATCTGCAAGGTGAATATTTATGAGACCAGCTTCCGCAATGCTAAGAACGAATTCGGCCAGTGGGAGAAGGTACCCTACTATTCATTTAATGATATGCTCCCCTATGGGCACGGTGAAAAGTCTGTTTACATAATCAGCGGGTTTATGAGGCTGACCCGTGAGGAGGCTTTTGCTATACGCTGGCACATGGGCTTCTCCGGGGAGGAAAACAAAAACACTATCGGAAAGGCTTTAGAGCTGTTCCCGCTGGCGCTGGCGGTAAATATTGCCGATATGGAGGCCACCTTCCTGATCGAAGGGAAAAATGAAAACTGAGATGTAGATGAATAAACGCTGCCGTTTTTTTCAGGCAGCGTTTTTCATCTGTGATATATTATACGCTTTGGGTAGTATATAAGTGAGGCCGGAGGAAAGGAGGGGCAGCCTTGGAGGATAAACAGATGATCGACCTGTTCTTTGAGCGCTCGGAGCAGGCGATAAATGAGCTTCAAAGCAAATACGGAAAGC